>JAKFDG010000066.1:0-2388 GCA_036677285.1 Pseudoxanthomonas sp. | reverse complement strand
CCGCCCCACACGTACTCGATCTCCACGTCCGCCAGTTGCGGGAACACGCGGCGCATGCGCCGGGCCATGGTGCCGCGCAGGTTGGGTGGAGGCAGGGTGGAGTAGCTGGCGCGGCCGCCGAACAGCAGGCGGTGATCGCGACTGCGGCGGAAATAGTCCAGCGCCCAGTTGGTGTCGGCCACGGCCATGTCGTTGCGGATCAGCGCGCGCGCGCGTTCCTCGCCCAGCGGCACGGTCGCGCCGATGTAGGTGCCGACCGGCATGATCCGCGATTCCAGCTCCGGGGCGATGCCGCGCAGCAAGGCGTTGCCGGCGACGATGGCGAAATCGCAATGCACTTCGCCTTGTGCGGTCTTGAACACAGGCTTGGCCCCGCGCACCAGTTCCATCACCCGTGAGTGCTCGAAGATCAGCGCGCCCGCCGACATCGCCGCACGTGCGAGTCCCAGTGCGTATTCCAGCGGGTGCAGGTGGCCGCTCTGCGGGTCGTACAGGGCGCCGAGGTAGCGGTCGCTGGCGAGTTCGGTGCGCAACCGTTCCCGGTCCCACCATTCCACCGGATAGTCGTAGCGGGTGTTGAAGTCATCCACGGCCGCAAGCACTTCCCGCTGCTGCCGCGGCTTGATCGGCACCACGGCGTGGCCGTCGCGCCAGTCGCAGGCGATGTCGTGCCTGCGGATGCGGTCGCGCAGCCACTGCAGGCCTTCGCGGGAGAGGTCGAACATTTTCCGTGCGTCGTCGAAGCCGACCAGCGATTCCAGCTTGGCCTCGCCGCAGCTGAAGCCGGCGATGGCCTGGCCCCCGTTGCGGCCGGAGGCGCCCCAGCCGATGCGCTCGGCTTCCAGTACGACAACCTTGTAGCCGGCTTCGGCCAGTTCCAGCGCTGCGGAAAGACCGGTGTAGCCGGCGCCGAGGATGCAGACGTCGGCGTCGATGCGGCCTTGCAGCGTGGGTTGCCGTGACAGTGGGGTGGCGCTGGCGGCATACCAGCTGGGCGGGTAGGCGGTGGGCGCGTTCGCCATGGTCACACCGCGCGCAAATACCACTCGTATTCCAGCGTCGTCACCTGGGTCTCGAACGTGTGCATTTCCTTGAGCTTCTGCTGCCCGTAGATATGGCGGAACGCATCGCCGAACTGGTCGCGGATGAAATCGCTGGCCATGAAATCGCCGATCGCCTGGCGCCAGAACGGGGTACGGATCTCGGTCTGCTCGTAGGCGTTGCCGACCACCGGCGGACCGGGGTCGAAGCCGTTCTCGAGGCCGTGCAGCATGCCGGCCAGCACCGCGGCGGTGACCAGGTAGACGTTGGCGTCGGCGCCGGCGATGCGGTGCTCGATGCGGGTGTTGGCCTCGTTGCTGTGCGGGATGCGCATGGCCACGGTACGGTTGTTGTAGCCCCAGGCGTCGTTGAGCGGCACGAAGGCGTTGAGCACGAAGCGGCGGTAGCTGTTGGCGTGCGGTGCGAACAGCAGCAGGCTGTCCCTGGCGCTGCGCTGCAGGCCGCCGATGGCGTGTTTCAGCGTGTCGGCGGGCGCTTCCGGCGTGGAGGCGAAGATGTTGTCGCCTTTTTCATCCAGCACGCTGACGTGGATATGCAGGCCGTTGCCGGCCTGTTCGGCGAACGGCTTGGCCATGAAACTGGCCTGCACGCCCTGCTGCTGGGCCACCGCCTTGATCGCGCGCTTGAGCATGACCGCGTCGTCGCAGGCCAGCAGCGCATCGTCGCGATGCTTGAGGTTGATCTCGAACTGGCCCGGGGCGTATTCCGCTACCGCCGTGTCGGCGGGAATCCCCTGCGCCTGGCACGCCGCCGACACCGCATCGGTGAAGCCGCGGTAATCGTTGAGGTCTTCCATGTAATAGACCTGGGTGCTGCTGCTGCGCCGGCCGGTGACCGGATTGACCGGTGTGCGCGGTTTGCCGTCGGCATCCAGGTGCGCATCGAACAGGTAGAACTCCAGTTCCACCGCCACCACCGGCTTCAGGCCGCGTGCGTGGTAGCGCTCGAGCACGCGCTTGAGCACTTCGCGTGGATTGGCTTCGAACATCTTGCCTTGAAGCGCGCCGCCCTGCGCGTCTTCCATCGACAGCAGCAGCTGCGCCATCGGCCGTGGCGACCACGGCACCGGCCGCAGCGAACCCGGGATCGGACGGCAGACGCGGTCCTCGTCGCCGATGTCGTAGCCCAGGCCGGTTTCCTCGACCGTGTTGCCGGTGATGTCGGTGGCGATCAGCGACATCGGCAGGCACACGCCATCGGCGTAGACCTTTTCCAGCGCATCGCGGGTGATGCGCTTGCCGCGCAGCAGGCCGTTCATGTCGGGCAGCAGCAGGTCGACGAGTTCGCAGCCGGGCAACTGCCGCAGGGTGGCGGCGTCGGCGTCGG
>JAKFDG010000065.1:0-9186 GCA_036677285.1 Pseudoxanthomonas sp. | reverse complement strand
CGCCCGATCCCGACTCGCCCGTTTACAGCGCCCCGGTGGCGCTGCCGATGAGCGGCATCGTCAAGGCCGCGCGAGTGCAGTCCGACGGCCGGCTCGGCGTGACGGGCGTTCGCAACTTCATCGGGCTGTCGCCCGCCGGCTGGAAGGTCGTGGCCGTGGATAGCGAGGAAACCGCACAGGGCCATAACGGCGCTGCGCTGGCCATCGACGGCGATTCGAACACCTACTGGCATACCCGCCGGGATGCGGCGCAAAAACCGCCGCACGCCCTCACGATCGACATGGGTCAGGCGCATCGCATCGCCGGCCTCGTGTACCTGCCGCGCCAGGACGGAGTGCTGGACGGCACGGCCGAGAACTTCCGCTTCGAAACCAGCGAGGACGGCGTGAATTGGGCCGCTGCGGTTGAACGCGGCACCTTCGCCAACGTGCGCAACAACCCCGACCTGCAGGAAGTGCGCTTCGCACCGGTGAAGGCGCGCTACTTCCGCTTCACCGCGCTGGACGATGTCTGGCGCAACGGAAGCACCAGTGCGGCGGAACTGTCCGTCATTCCAGCCGAGCGCGACTGAGGCCTGCGGGAGTTCATCGATGAACAGAAAAACCCTGCTGCAAGCCGGCGGATGCTTCGGCTTCGATGCCGGCCGCCGTCGCCGCGCTGCGCGTGACCCATTGAATCCCATCTCCATTAGTCGACCCTTTCCCGCCTGCCCATGAACAACACCCTCAAGCTGCTGCTCGCTGCGTCGCTGGTTGCTTGCGCCGTCGGCGCCCGGGCCGAGTCCGGCACCGATCTCGTCATCCTTCCCGCACCCGCTTCGGCCTGGCGCATCACCGTCGGCCACTGGGAGGGCGAGGCCGAACTGGTCGGCGATCGCGTGGTCGCACCGCGTCCTACGGCGGAGTACGCGCGCGACAGCCGCGCGAGCGCCAGCGCCGAAGGCAGCGACGGCCGCCGCGACAGGCTGCAGTTCGAGTGGAAGGATCTCTGGCAGGCCACGCTGCGCATCGAGAGTCCGCAGCCGCTGGACCTGCGGCCCTGGCTAGACGGCACGCTCGAGCTGGACCTGGACGTCGCCGACATGGCCCAGGGAGGCGTCAGGGTCAAGCTCGGCTGCGGCGAAGGCTGCGGGCGCAGCGTGAGCATCATGCAGCAGGCGCGCGCGCATGCCGGCAAGGGCTGGCAGCACGTGTCGCTGGCGATGAGCTGCTTCGTGCGCGAGGGCGCCGACTTCTCGAAGGTGAAGCTGCCATTCCAGCTCGAAGGAACCGGCAGCGGCCGCGCCAGCATCGCCAACGTGCGCTTCGTTCGCGACGGCAAGCCCAACGCCGACTGCCCCGACTACCGCACCGAATCGGTCACGCCGTCGACGTTGAACGAATCGTGGGCCATCGAATGGTGGCTGCCGCGCCACGAGGAGAAGCTGGCGGAGGCGCGCAAGCTGGTGGCGGCCGGCCAAAGCCCGGAGCTCGTCTTCATCGGCGATTCCATCACCCAGGGCTGGGAGAAGGAGGGCCGCGAAGTCTGGCAACGCCACTACGCCGGATACCACGCGCTGAACCTCGGCTTCGGCGGCGACCGCACCGAGAACGTGCTGTGGCGGCTACGGCACGGCGAGCTCGATGGTCTCGCGCCCAAGGTGGCGGTGTTGATGATCGGTACCAACAACACCGGCCACCGCGCCGAGAACCCCCAGACCACGGCCGCCGGCATCAAACGTCTTGTCGACGAAATCCGCCAGCGCTTGCCGGCCGCCAAGGTGTTGCTGCTCGCCACCTTCCCGCGCGGCGAGAAGCCTCACGATTCCCTTCGCGACATCAACGAGCGAGTGAACCGGATCATCGCCGGCCAGGCGGACGGGCGCAGCATTTTTTTCCTGAACATCAATGCTGCACTGACCGACCCCGACGGCACGTTATCGAAGGACGTGATGCCCGACCTTCTGCACCCGAACGCGAAGGGCTACGCGATCTGGCAGCGCGAGATGCAGCCCCTGCTGCAAGAGCTGCTTGGCCGATCGCCGGCGCCACAGTCAGACGACCTTCTCTGAGTCTCCATTCACCATGATGTAATACCTCTCGTCTTTCTTGGATATGAATCCTCGCCGCGGGCCGCACCGCAGTGTGCTGAGAATCGATCCGTTCAGAAGGGCTGCGGTGCGACCGTATGCAAGCGCAACTGGCGGGAAGGCAAGCCTTCGGCCTCGATGTCGACCACGATGGGGCCGGCCCGGGTGCCGGCGCGGACCACGGCGACCACGCGTCCGTGGAAGGTCTTGCGTTCGCCGGACTGGAAGCTGGAAACATCCGTTGGATTGCCGTTGCCGATGCCGGCCAGGCTTCCTGCGCCGCTCACCCGAACGCGTACCTGCCGGTCGTCGTTGCGGGCATAGATGGGCGTGCCGTCGACATCGTGCAGTTCCACGGCGACGTAAACCAGATCTTCGCCATTGGCCGCGAGTTGCGAGCGGTCCGCCGTCACCACGGCGGCGGCCGGCGGGCCTGCCGTGCGCAGTTCCCAGCGCCCGGCCTCGCGCCCGTCGTGATAGCCCACCGCGAGCAGGCGTCCCGGTGCGTAGGGCACCTGGTAGGCGGCCTTGTATTCGCTGTCCTCACCGATCGGCTCGCGGCCCAGGCTCTTTCCGTTGAGGAACAGTTCCACTTCCGGCAATTCGGAATAGACCACCACCTCCTGGCGTCGGCCTTCCTGTCCCGGCCACGTCCAGCTGGGGTGCACGTCGTCCAGCGACCAATCGAGGTGCGGCGGCGTGATCGGATACAGGTGGCGGTCGGGCAGGTCCTCGGTGCCCTTGGGCTGCCGGACGAATGCGGAGATCGGCGTCGCGCCGGTCTTCCAGACTACCTGGCGATAGTAGGCCGCCGGACGCATGCGCCCGGTCGCGTCGATCTCGCCGCAGTACGCCAGGTGCCAGGGATACGGGCCAAGCTTCTGCCAGTCCTGGCTGTACCCCATCCAGCCGATGCCGGCTTCGCCCAGGTAATCGACGGCGGTCCAGACGAAGTCGCCGATCACCCACGGCTTGGTTTCGACGGCGCGCCAGTAGGAAAACAGGTCTTGCGGCAGGGATTCGGAGGTGTACATCGTCAGCTCGGGAAGCCGCTCATGTTCCTTGCCGAAGATATGGGCGTGATAGTTGTAGCCGACGACGTCCAATACCGCGGCCTGGGCGGTGCTCTTCGGCGGGTCGGCGTTGATGCCCTGGGTGATGGGCCGCGTGGGGTCGAGCCTTCGCACGCGGTCGGCGAGCTTGCGGGCGGTCTCCACGCCCTGGGGCGTGCCGTCTTCGGGAATCTCGTTGCCGATGCTCCAGAACAGCACGCTGGGATGGTTGCGGCCGCTGACGACCATGCTGTCGATGTCCTGCGGCCAGTCTTCGGCGAAGAAGCGCGAATAATCCTGCGGCTTCTTGCTCTTGTTCCAGCTGTCGAACGCTTCGTTGATGACCAGCATGCCCAGTTCGTCGGCGGCGTCGAGCGTGGCCTGGCTGGCCGGATTGTGTGCGCTGCGGATGGCGTTGTAACCGGCGGTTTTCATCAGCGCGACCTTGCGCGCTTCCGCGTCGGGCGCGCCCGCGGCGCCGATCATGTAGTTGTCGTGGTGGATGTTGCCGCCACGCAGCAGTATCGGCCGGCCATTGATGCGCAGGCCGTTGGCGGCGTCCAGGGAGATCGTGCGAATGCCGAAGCGGGTGCGCCTCTCGTCGACGGTCGCCCCATCGATGCGGATCTCCTGCACCAGCGTGTAGAGATCGGGGGAATCCGGAGACCACAGGCGCGGCTTGGCCACAGCCAGTTCCAGCGAAGGCTCCACACGCGCACCGGCGGCCACCGTATGCGTCTGCCTGGACTCGGCGACCGTCTCGCCACTGGCCGCAATCACCCAGGTCACCCATTCGGCGGACTGCACCTTGCCCGATCGGTTGGCGATGGCGGCGCGCACCGAGACCACGCCCCGCTCTTCGGTCGCCAGAGGGGTGGAGACGAATACGCTCTCGGGCTCGATGTGGACCGGATCGAGGAACTCCAAGGCGACCGGCCTGATGAGTCCCGAGCCGGCATACCAGCGTGAAGACGGGTCGGCGTGGTCGACACGCACGACGATGACGTTGCTGCCGGGGCGGACCTTGCCGGTCAGGTCAACGGAAAAGGCGGTGTAGCCGTAACGGTGCTTCTTCAGATGATCGCCGTTTACCCAGATGTCGGCGTCCATGTACACGGCTTCGAAATTCAGCCGGACGATGCGGGACGCCTCGGTCGGCGTAAGCGTGAGGTGACGGCGATACCAGCCAGTGCCGCCCGGCAGATAGCCCGAATCCTGGCCGCTGATGGCGTCCGGATCGAAAGGCGCGCTTCTATCGAGTCCGCTCCCGTCGGCTCTGTCCATGATCGAGAAGTCATGCGGTACGGCCACCCGCTGCCACGTCTGGTCCTCGAAAGTACTTCGTTCTGCGCCTGCGGCCTCGCCGGCATGGAACAGCCAGTCCTGCGACAGGCTGCGGACTTCCCCCCAAGCCGGCGACGCAGCCATCACCATGAGCAGCGCGGCCACCAGCCGCCGTTTCTCGGCCGCAGTCGTTCTCATGGTGGGTCTTCTCCTTGGTCAGTTCTGGTACTGGGGGACCCACCGTCGCGGCCGAACCTCAGCACGCTGCGCCGGAGCGGTTTTTCGGAGGAGCCCACGGACGAAGCGATCCTTCGGAATGATGTTGCGGAAACCGGATCCGTCGATCGCGCGGCGGCGCTTTACGGCGTCGATGCTACAAAACATAGCAATGCTTAAAAAATAACAATATTGCCAATACCGATATCTTTTCGGATATGGATTCCCCGACTGCGGAATCGAACCAAAGGCATGGACACGTCACATATATATCGATTCGTATATCGATACTGATGGTTTACGCATTTGTCGCATATCTATGCAGCCCGCAGAATCAGGGCGTTCCCGCTGCCCGGGCGGCTGCATTTTCATCAGGAGGGGATTCCTGCCCATGAAACTACTTCGTCGATCATTTATCCCATCCGCGGCCGCGACGGCTTCGCTTCCCTTATGGGGGGTCAGGGCTGTAGCGCCATCTCCTCAAGATCATTGCTCCTCTCTTGATCCGAAGTGGAGCAAGCGATGACCCACCGATCTCTGCGCGACACGGTGGCCCTGTCCGTTCTGTTCGGCATGGTGGTCGGCCTGCCGGCCTGTGGAGGTGGCGGCGTAACGTCGTCACCTGCCGCGCCCAGAGCCGGAGCCGCTGAAGCGCCGCAGCGAATAATGGCAGGCCCACTCCCGGCGAGGCTGAAGGGCATCGTGGGCAACGGCCCGTTCATCGTCGTCGATCAGTTCGGCTATCTGCCGAGCCTGAAGAAGGTGGCGGTGCTGCGCGACGCGGTAGACGGCTTCGACAGCGCGGACCAGTACCGGCCGGGCGCGACGCTGCAGGTGGTCGATACGGCGACGAACACCGTGGTGTTCAGCGGTTCGCCCACGCCCTGGAAAAACGGCGCCGTCGATACCTCGTCCGGCGACCGCGCCTGGCAATTCGACTTCAGCGCCGTCACCGCAGCAGGCACTTACCAGGTGGTGGACGCGGCACGCAACGTCCGCTCGGCCCGGTTCGAGATCGGCGCCAACGTGTACCGGCCGGTGCTGGTGCAGGCGGTGCGCAGCTTCTTCTATCAGCGCGCCGGTCACGCCAAGCTTGCGCCGTACGCGGGCACCAACTGGGCAGACAGCGCGAGCCACCTCGGCCCGCTGCAGGACAGCCAGGCGCGCCGCTACAGCGCGACCGGCGATGCATCGACCCAGCGTGATCTGCGCGGCGGCTGGTACGACGCCGGCGACTTGAACAAGTACACGAGCTGGGGCGCAAGCTACGTCGTCGACCTGCTGCATGCCTACGCCGAGAACACACCGGTGTGGACCGACGACTTCAACCTCCCCGAATCCGGCAACGGCATAGCCGATGTCCTGGACGAGGTGAAGTGGGGCCTGGACTGGCTGGTGCGGATGCAGAACGGCAATGGCTCCGTACTGTCCATCGTGGGCCTCGCGTCGGCCGACGGTGGCGGTCGGCCTTCCGCCGCCACCGGACAGAGCCTGTACGGCGATGCGAGCACGTCGGCGACACTGGCATCCGCGGCGGCCTACGCCTATGGCGCCAAGGTGTACGGCTCACTGGACAACCCGGCCTATGACGCCTATGCCGCCGACCTCGAGCTGCGTGCGGAGCGGGCCTGGACCTGGGCCAACGCCAACCCGAACGTGCTGTTCTACAACAACTCCACCGAGCACGGCACCGCCGGCCTCGGCGCGGGCCAGCAGGAAACCGACGACACCGGCCGCGCCCGCCTGCGCCTGGTGGCGGCGATCTATCTCTATGCGCTGACCGGCGACGCAGCCTATCGCAGCTACGTCGACAGCCACTACACCGAAGTGCCGATGATGTCGTCCTGGTGGCTGTCGCCCTACGACGCCGGCAGCACTCGCCCGCTGCTGTACTACGCCTCGCTGCCGGGCGCGACCGCCAGCGTGGCGCAGGCCATCCGCACCCGCTACGTCGAGTTGTGGGAGCGCCCGGATTACGCGGGCTGGGGCGCGGTCGCGGACCAGCGCGACCCCTACCGCGCCCAGCTCGACTCTTACCATTGGGGCAGTAACGGGATAAAGGCGCTCATGGGCGGCATGTTCGCCGACCAGGGTGTGTACGGCTTGAGCCAGCACAGCCCCGCGGAGATCGCCGATGCCGGCGTGGCGTACTTGCACTACCTGCACGGCGTCAATCCGCTGGGCAAGGTGTACCTGTCGAACATGGGGACCTACGGCGCGGAGAACTCGGTGGATCAGTTCTTCCACTCGTGGTTCTTCGACGGCACTCCGTGGGACAGCGCGCGGGACTCGCAGTACGGCCCCGCGCCCGGCTTCCTGGTAGGTGGCCCCAACAGCACGCAGTACGACTGGGACGACCGCTGTCCCGGCATCTCGGTGAGGTGCGGCTCGACCCGACCCTCGCCGCCATATGGCCAACCGGGGCAGAAGGCATACAAGGATTTCAACGACGGCTGGCCGCTGAATTCGTGGTCGGTCACCGAGAACTCCAATGGCTACCAGACCGCCTACATCCGGCTGCTGGCGCGCTACGTGACCACGCCGCAGGCGTCGCAGGCGTCCCTGGTGTCGACGGAGTCTGCCGCAATGCGCGCGCGGACAGGACCCGACATCGTGTCGCCGCGGCTGGGGAAGGAACGCAGATGAGAGTATTCGCAGCCATCGCCGTCGTGGCCTCGGCGATGGCGACAGGGTCGACCTTCGCGGGGCAGGTAGCGATTCCGTCGCCGGCCGGCCATGCGGCGATCCGCATCGAGGACGATGCCAGCCGCCTGTCTGCTGCAGAACTGCCCAGCGCGCTCGACGCCGCGGGACAACTGCAACGGCTGCCTGTCGAGGCCCATGCCGGCTTCGGCTGGATGCGCTCGGCGGGCGGCGTCGTGTTCCAGGTGAACGGCACCACGAAGAGCGTGCTCTTCTACGGCGACGGCGTCGTGCGCGTCTCGGCGCACAAGGGCGAAACGTACACCCGGCAGCCCAGCTTGGTCGTGGTGGCGGCGCCGCAGGCGCCACAACCGGACATTGCAGAATCCGCCGACGCGCTCACCGTCGCCGCCCCCGGGCTGCGCGTCGTCGTCGACAAGCGCACCGGGACGCTCGCGTTCCAGCGGCCCGACGGAACGCCGCTGGTCCGCGAACAGCAGGCGCCGGTGCTCATGCCGAGCACCGAACCTTCGGGAACCCCGACGTATGCCATCGAGCAGCGCTTCGCGCTGGCGGCAGACGAATCGCTCTACGGCCTGGGCCAGTACAACGAGCCGTACATGGACTATCGCGGCCGCGAAGTGCTGATGGTGCAGACCAACATCGGCATCGTCGTGCCGTTCATGGTGTCCACGCGCCGCTATGGGCTGCTGTGGGACACGTATTCGAAGATGACGTTCTCCGACGGCCCGCAGGGCGCGGCCTTTCGTGCCGAGAACGCGCCTGCCGGCGTCGACTACTACCTTGTGGCCGGCGACACGATGGACGAGGTGATCGCGGGCTATCGCCACCTCACCGGTGCCGCGCCGATGTTCCCGAAATACGCGTTCGGGCTCTTCATGAGCAAGGAACGCTATGCCACGCAGCAGCGCCTGCTGGAGGTGGTGCGGCGCTTTCGCCGCGAACGCTTCCCGCTGGACGTCATCGTGCAGGACTGGCAGTACTGGGGCGGAGAGAAGAACGGCCAGTGGGACGGCAACTGGAGCGGCATGGTCTGGGACCCAGAGCGCTACCCCGACCCCGCCGGCATGGTGCGCACGCTGCACGATGATCTGCACACCCGGCTGATGGTGTCGATCTGGCCGTCGATCGGCAACGACACCGCGCTGGCAGGCGAACTCGACGCCAAGGGATTGCGCTTCGAGCCGCTGCACTGGATTTCCAAGCGGGCGCGCATCTACGACGCCTTCAGCGACGAAGGCCGAGCCATCCACTTCAAGCACGCGAAGAAGGGCCTGTTCGACATCGGCGTCGACGCGCTGTGGATGGACGGCACCGAGGTGGAGGTGGGTGGTGCTGCCCACGACCCGGCCGAGGTGGAGGCCGACATCAAGCGCCTGGGCCGCAACGCAATGGGCGACTTCGGGCGCTACCTCAACGTCTACAGTCTGCTGACGACGCGCGGCGTTTACGAAGGCCAGCGCGCGAACGCCGATCTTGGCGACAAGCGCGTGTTCACGCTCACCCGTTCCGCCTGGGCCGGACAGCAGCGCTATGCCGCAATGCCATGGTCGGGCGACACCACCGCCAGCTGGGACGCGCTGCGCGCGCAGATCGCCGGCGGCCTGAACGTCTCGATGGCGGGCCTGCCGTACTGGACCCAGGATGTCGGCGGCTTCTTCGTCAACGCACCCGGCGGCGAACGCGACCCGGCCTACCGCGAACTGTTCGCACGCTGGAACCAGTTCGGCATCTTCAATCCGATATACCGCATCCACGGCACCTCGATCGAGCGCGAGCCGTGGACGTTCAAGGCACTCGATCCGGCGGTGTACCGCTCGATCCGCAGCGCCGCCGAGCTGCGCTACCGCCTGTTGCCCTACATCTACAGTCTCGCCTGGGCCAGCACGCGCGACGGCTAC
>JAKFDG010000064.1:0-1685 GCA_036677285.1 Pseudoxanthomonas sp. | reverse complement strand
AAAGGAAGACGAACCGCATTTCCACAAGCGCGATGCCGATTGTCGCGGCTACGCCATGGCGTTCGCTGCGCTGGAAGTTTCCGCCGGCGCCGCATCGCTCCACACCGGTCCGCCCGGATAGAGGTGCTGCTGCACCGACTGCGGATGCATCTCAGCCGAGAAGCCGGGCCGATCCGGCGCAAGGTAACGTCCCTGACGGATGCGCACCGGATCGACGAAGTGCTCGTGCAGGTGATCGACGAATTCGATGGCGCGATCCTCCTTGCTGCCGCTGATAGCGATGAAATCCGCCATGGCCAGATGCTGGACCAGTTCGCACAGGCCCACGCCACCGGCATGCGGAAACACGCGCACGCCGAACTTGGCGGCGAGCAGCAGGATGGCCAGGTTCTCATTGACCCCGCCCACGCGTGCCGCATCTATCTGGATCAGGTCCACCGCCTGCGCCTGCAGCAATTGCTTGAAGACGACGCGGTTCTGGGTGTGCTCGCCGGTGGAAACCGGCACCGGCGCAATGCCGCGACGGATGGCGGCATGCGCGAGGATGTCGTCCGGACTGGTCGGCTCTTCGATCCAGGCGATGTCGAAGGGCGCCAATTTCTTCATCCAGGCGATGGCCGGGTCCACGTCCCAACGCTGATTCGCGTCCACCGCCATGGCGACATCCGGGCCGATCGCTTCGCGCGCCAGACGGCAACGGCGGATATCGTCCTCGACGCTGAGTCCGACCTTGAGCTTGATGGTGCGGAAGCCGTCCTCCACCGCTTCCCTGGCCAGCCGCATCAGTTTCTCGTCCGAATAGCCGAGCCAACCGGGCGAAGTGGTATAGGCGGGATAGCCATCCTGCAGCAGCGATGCCGTCCGTTGCGCCTTGTCCGGTTCGGCCGCGCGCATCAGATCCAGCGCCTGCTCCGGTGTGAGCGCATCGGAGAGGTATCGGAAGTCGATGGTGCTTACCAGTTCTTCCGGCGTCATGTCGGCGATGAAACGCCACAACGGCTTGCGCGCGCGACGCGCGGCCATGTCCCAGGCGGCGTTGATGACGCCGCCGATGGCCATGTGCATCACGCCCTTCTCGGGGCCCAGCCAGCGCAGTTGCGAATCGTCGGTCAGGGTACGGGCGAACGAACCCAGATCATCCAGCACCGCGTCCACGTCCCGCCCAAGCACCAGATGCGAGAGAGCGGAGATCGCCGCGGTCTGCACGTCGTTGCCGCGCCCGATGGTGAAGACCAACCCGTAGCCGGCCAATCCATCGGGGTCGTCGGTGCGCAGGATGAGATAAGCGGCCGAATAATCCGGATCAGGATTCATCGCATCGGAACCGTCCAGTTCGCGCGAGGTGGGAAAGCGGACATCGTAGGTGTCTATTGCGGTGAATCTGCTCATATCCTTTCCTCAAGCTTGTTTATGCTTTTCCACACCGCTGTCGGCGGCGGCATCAATGCTTTCCGTGAGCGACAGTCTGCTGTCGCTGCTGGCCCAGACCTTCGATACCCAGTTCCATGACGTCGCCCGGTTTGAGGTACACAGGCGGCTTCTGGCCCAGACCCACACCCGGGGGCGTACCCGTACTGATCACATCGCCCGGCATGAGGGTCATGTAGCGGCTGATGTAGCTCACCAGTTTTGCGACCGTGAACACCATGGTCCGGGTATTGCCGTTCTGGTAACGGTGGCCGTTC
>JAKFDG010000063.1:0-1638 GCA_036677285.1 Pseudoxanthomonas sp. | reverse complement strand
CGACGCCACGATCCGGACGTTGCCGCACAGGCAACCGCCCGTGAATCGGTCCATGCTACGTCTCCTCTAAAGACCAGGCGGGCGGAATGTTTACAACGAACGGCGCCGTCATTGCAATTGCCCGGCATGATGGCGACGCCTTCCAGTAGAGTCTTCTGCAGGTCACGTCAGACAAGATCGAAGGCCAGGAGTCCTATGCCGCATTCGCTGATCTTCCCCATGACGGCACACGTTGCGCTGGCCGCTTCCCTTTACGTGCTGCTCACCATCGTCCGGGCTCCGTCCATCTGGGGTGTCGGCCGGCTGCCCGATGGCAGCAATCCGTGGGCGAAATTTGAACCTCGCATCAGCGCCAATCTCTCGAACCAGTTCGAATGGCCTGTATTTTTCTACGCCGCCTGCCTGCTGCTTCTCCAGCACGGGACGGGACGCCTCACACTCGCGCTCGCATGGATCTTTGTTGCGGGACGTCTACTGCACAGCCTGGTCCAGATCCTGACCACCAACGTTCGACTCAGGGGCCTCGTTTTCACCGTGAACTTCATTGCCGTCCTGGGCCTTTGGGCAATGGTCCTGCTCGCTGCACTGAAGTGACGCCGCTACGCTATCCACTTCGACTTCAACGAGAGAGAACTCCATGCCAGCCTCGCACCGATTGGTTCTGCGTGCCGCCTTCGCGGCCGGCCTACTCGCCTCGGCCTGCGCGCAAGGCGCCGCCAGCGCCTCGGAACTGCCGCCGGACGCGGCTGGCGTGCTGGCGCACATTTCGGCGGACTCCATGCGCGGAAACCTGTCCTTCCTGGCCTCCGATGCGCTGCAAGGCCGCGGCACGCCCTCGCCGGGCCTGGACATTGCCGCCGAATTCATCGCGGCCCAGTTCCGCCGTTCCGGACTCGAGCCGCTGGGCGACGACGGCTATTTCCAGACCGCCGATTGGAACGCGATCAATCCGCGCAACAAGAAAGATCCCGAGGCAGCGGCCAGGGCTGCCGCCGCGGGACCGGTGAAGGTGCGCAACGTGGTCGGACTGCTGCGCGGTTCGGACCCGGCGCTCAAGGACACCTACGTGCTGGTCACCGCGCACTACGACCACCTGGGCGTGAAGGACGGCAGCGGCGACCAGATCTTCAACGGCGCCAATGACGATGGCAGCGGCACCGTGTCGGTGATCGAACTGGCGAGCGCGTTCGCCGCGCAGAAGATCCGCCCCAGGCGCAGCATCGTGTTCATGACCGTATTCGGCGAAGAGCACGGACTGGTCGGCTCGCGCTATTACGGCGCGCATCCCCTGGTGCCCCTGGACAGGACCGTGGCCGGCATCAACCTGGAGCAGGTGGGACGCACGGACGACAGCGAAGGCCCACAGTTGCTGGCGGCGGCGGTGACGGGTTTCGATTATTCCGATGTCGGCACGGTCCTGCGCGAAGCCGGCGAACGAACAGGTACGCGGATCTCAAGGCATGCGGTGAACAGCGACCGCTATTTCGCCTTCAGCGACAACCAGGCCCTGGCCGACCAGGGGGTGCCGGCGCACACCATCAGCGTGGCCTACGAATTCCCCGACTATCACGGCGCCGCCGACCACTGGGACAAGATCGACTACGCCAACATGGCGGCGATCAACCGCACGGTGGCGCT
>JAKFDG010000062.1:0-2045 GCA_036677285.1 Pseudoxanthomonas sp. | reverse complement strand
CGTCGACCTCAACCATCCGATGGCCGGCAAGGACCTGCATTTCGACATCGAGGTCGTCGAGGTGCGCGAGGCCACCGCAGAGGAACTCGAGCACGGCCACGTGCATGGCGACGGTGGCCACCAGCACTGAAGGCGGCACCGATCTTGCTTGGACGATGGCCCGCGCAAGCGGGCCATTTTCGTCGTGCCGATGCGTTAACCTGCGCCGATCCAACGCCGAGGCCGGACCCATGCAGGACGTATCGGCGGTGGCCATCCGGCCGCAACTGGCTCCGGTTGGCGCGGGCGAGCGGATCGAAGCGATGGACGTGCTGCGCGGGTTCGCGCTGCTGGGCATCCTGCTGATGAACATCGAGGCCTTCGTCGGTCCGGTCGTGGAAGCGCTGGGCGGGGTCAACCCGCGCTTTCAGGGCGCCGACCGCTGGGTCGATGCCGCGATCTACGTGCTGGTGCAGGGCAAGTTCTTCACCCTGTTCTCGCTGCTGTTCGGCATGGGCTTCGCGATCATGCTGGAGCGCGCCCATGCCGTCGGAGCCAGCGGCATGGCGCTGTATGCGCGACGCTTGCTGGCCCTGCTCGCGATCGGCCTGGCGCACGCGCTGCTGGTCTGGTCCGGCGACATCCTGGTGAGCTACGCGCTGTTCGGCTTCGTGCTGCTGCTGTTCTTCCGGCGCACGCCGGTGTCGCGGTTGCCGAAGTGGGGCATCGCCCTCTACCTGCTGCCGGTGCTTGCGACCTGGGCGTGGGCGATCTTCGCGGCCGTGGCGCAGCAGGATCCGCAGGCCGCGGCCGAGATGCAGAAGGGCATGGCCGAACAGGGCGCGCAGTGGGCCGCGATGGGCCAGGCCGAACGCGAGGCCTATGGCGCCGGCTCCTACCTGGCCGCGGTCGGGCAACGCGTGGCCGATACCGGGGCGCAACTGGGCTACATGGCGGTGGGCGGCTGGATGGTCCTGGCGATGTTCGTGCTCGGCAGCTGGTTCGTGCGCAGCGGCGTGATCCGCAATCCCGGTGAGCACCTGCCGCTGTTCCGGCGCCTGCGCAACCTCGGCTTCGTCGTCGGCCTGCCGTTGATGCTGTGGTCGACGTGGCGGCATCCCACCATGTCCTTCTCCGAAATGAACTTCGGAATCGCGCTGTCGCAAACCGCGGCCATGCTCGCCAACGTGCTGCTGTGCCTGGGGTATGCGTCCGCGATCGTGCTGGCGATGCAGCAACCGGCATGGGCGCGTCGGCTGCACTGGCTGGCGCCGGCCGGGCGCATGGCATTGACCAATTACCTGCTGCAATCGGTGATCTGCACGGCGGTCTTCTACGGCTATGGCCTGGGCTATTTCGAGCGGTTGCCGCGCGCGTGGCAGCCGCTGTTCGTGGTCGCGGTGTTCGCGTTGCAGGTGGTGCTCAGCCGCTGGTGGCTGTCCGGCCACCGCTACGGCCCGATGGAATGGCTGTGGCGCTGGCTGACCTACGGCAAGCGCCCGGCGATGCAGCTGGCGCCGGCATGAATCCGTCGGCCGGAGTGACTTCCGGCCCTGACGGAAGGACCGCGCAAACGCGCTAATGGCCGCATCTCCGGAGGGGAGTGCGGCATGGGCCAGGATATCTCGTCGAACGGCATGTCCAACGCCATGCCCGGCGTGCTGGAACCCGTCGCGCAGGGCGAGCGCATCGTCGCGCTCGACGTGGTGCGCGGCTTCGCGCTGCTCGGCATCTTCCTGATGAACGTCGAGTTCTTCAACCGGCCGCTGGCCGACCTCGACGCCGGCCTGGCGGTTGCGGCCACGGGACTGGATTACTGGGCCGGCTGGTTCGTGCACGTGTTCGTGCGCGGCAAGTTCTGGACCATGTTCTCGCTGCTGTTCGGCATGGGCTTCGCGGTGATGCTGACCCGGGCCGAACGCACCGGCGCCGCGTTCGCCGCGCCCTACCTGCGGCGCACCCTGGCGCTCGGCGTGATCGGCGCGTTGCACTTCGTGTTCCTGTGGGCCGGCGACATCCTTTTCAGCTACGCGATGGGCGCCGCGCTGCTGATGCTCGTGTTCCAC
>JAKFDG010000061.1:0-3856 GCA_036677285.1 Pseudoxanthomonas sp. | reverse complement strand
ATCAATCCATCAAGCCCTGCGGATCGACCGAGGCATGCATGCGCATGTCGACGCTGCCGTAGGAGGAAATCAGGCGCTCGTAAACGGCGTTGTTCAAGCGTTCGAATTCCCACTCGTCGGTGTTGCCGGTGACGGCGAGTTGGTACAGGCCTTCCAGCAGGGTGAAGTCGCTGGAGGAGGTGTTGCTGCTGATTGCTTCTTCAAAGCTCATGTCCGTTCCCCTGTTTGTTTTGTACTTGGAAGGGGTAATGCAGTATCCGTGCCAACTTCCCGGCAGCGTCCGGCAAGCATTGGAATACAAGCCTTTGGTGGGGCGAACCGGCTGAAAGTGACGCAGGAGGTCCAGTTATGCCGCCCGTTTCACCTGCAGGACCGCACAATGGGTTGCACCGTCCGGAACAGGGAGAACCACTCATGCAGCTTCCGCAGATCACGCACGATGCAGCCTCCGGGCATTTTTCCACCGTGGTGGACGGGCACGAGGCCGAGCTGGTGTATCGGCGGCGGGATGGACGCATGATCATCGACCATACCGGGGTGCCGGAGGTTATCGCCGGGCGCGGCATCGCCGGTACACTGGTCAAGGCTGCCCTGGACTACGCCCGCGCCGAAGGCCTGCGGGTGGTCCCGGCCTGTTCCTATTCGGCAGACTACATACAACGCCATCCGCAGTACGCCGACCTCGTTGATCCCTAGGCCGGCGGACTGTTGCACTGCAGCGCAGCAGCCTAAACTGTGCGCATCACACCTGGAAGGAGCCTGGCCGTGTCCCCCGTCCTGAAATCCACCCTGCTGCTTTCGGCGCTGTTGCTGGTACTCGGCGCATGCAAGCGCGAAGCCGACGTTACTCCGGCCGCCACCGACTCACCGACGGCCACCCCTGCCGCCGACACGGCCACCCCGGCATCCGCGACGGTCGCGCTCAAGGACGTCATCGAGACCACCGACAAATACATCGTCGGCATCAGCTACCCGCCGGCGATCAACAAATATCCGGGCCTGGCCCAGGCCGTAGCGGCCTATTCGGACGGGGCGCGCGCCGAGTTGATGGAGGCGGTGGCCGGGTTCGGCAACGACAAGCCGGCCGCGCCATACGAGTTGTCGCTGAGTTTCGAACAGGTCCTGGAGTCGCCGCAGCTGGTCGCGGTGTCCGCCGATGGCAGCCGCTATACCGGGGGCGCCCATGGCGAGCCGTTGATCGCCCGTTTCGTCTGGCTGCCGGAGCAGAACAAGCTGCTGACCGCCAACCAGCTGGTGCCGGAGGTCGAGGGCTGGGTCGCCATCGGCGGCTACGTGCGCGAGCAGTTGCACACCAGCGTCTCGGTGCGCGCCGACGCGGACGAGCTGCCGCCCGCGGAACGCCTGGAGTTCGTCAGGAACGCCGACAAGATGATCGACGAAGGCACCGAGCCGGACGTCGACAATTTCAGCCAGTTCCAGCCACTGGTGGGCGCGGACGGGAAGGTGAGGGCGCTGCGTTTCGTGTTCCCGCCGTACCAGGTGGGTCCGTACGCCGATGGCACGCAGACCGTCGACGTGCCCGCCGCGGTGCTGCTCCCGCACGTCGCGCCGGAATACGCCGGACTGTTCGCGAAGCCCTGATCCCCGACACGGGCATATAGCGCGATGCCGCAGCAACGTTTCCAGCATCGGGTCACCGGACTGCTCGCGGAGGCGGACGTGCAGGTCGGCGGTTCGCGGCCCTGGGACCTGCAGGTGCACGACCCGCATTTCTACGCGCGGGTACTCGCACAAGGTTCGCTGGGCCTGGGCGAAAGCTACATGGACGGTTGGTGGGATGTGCCGTCGCTGGACGGCTTCCTGTTCCATGTGCTCGATGCCGGACTCGATCGGCGCGTGCATGGCGCAGGCGAAATCTGGGATGCGTTGCGCGCGCGCCTGCTCAACCTGCAGTCGCCCGGCCGCAGTCACGTGGTGGGTGAACGTCATTACGACTTGGGCAACGACCTGTATGCGGCCATGCTCGGCCAGCGACTGGTCTACAGCTGCGGCTACTGGACCCAGGCGGACGGCCGCGTGCTCGACGGACTGGACGCGGCGCAGGAAGCCAAGCTCGACCTGGTCTGCCGCAAGCTGCGACTCAAGCCGGGGATGCGGGTGCTGGATATCGGTTGCGGCTGGGGCGAGGCGTTGAAGTTCGCCGCGGAGCGTTACGGCATCAGCGGAGTGGGCGTGACCATCTCGCGAGAGCAGGCCGACTACGCGCGCGAGTTGTGTGCGGGATTGCCGATCGAGATCCGCCTGCAGGATTACCGCGAGCTCGACGAACGCTACGACGCGGTGTTCTCGCTGGGCATGTTCGAGCACGTGGGAGTGAAGAACTACCGTACCTACTTCGAAGTGGCTGAACGATGCCTGCCGCGCGGCGGCTTGTTCCTGCTGCACACCATCGGCAACCACCGTTCGGTCAACCACACCGATCCGTGGATCGCCCGCTACATCTTCCCCAACTCCATGCTGCCATCGGCGGCGCAGATCGCGCATGCGGCGGAGGGGTTGTTCGTGATCGAGGACTGGCACAATTTCGGTGCCGACTACGATCGCACGCTGCAGGCCTGGCGGGAGAATATCGAAAAGGCGTGGCAGTCGCTGGACGCGCGCTACGACGAGCGTTTCCGGCGCATGTGGCGGTTCTACCTGGCGGGGTCGATGGCCACGTTCCGCACCCGGCGTTCGCAGTTGTGGCAGGTGGTGCTGTCGGCGGGCGGGGTACCGGGCGGGTATGTGGCGCCGAGGTAAGTCCGTCGAAGGCGCTCCTATGAGTGAAACAAGATCCATATGGCCTCCCCCTTTGAAAAAGGGGGATTGAGGGGATTTGCTCTTGCCCTTGCTCAACATCAAGAGCAAATCCTCCCCAGCCCTCCTTTTTCAAAGGAGGGAGACAAGCCTGTTTCAGCCGTGTGTAGGAGCGGTTTTAGCCGCGACCAAGGGCTCGGCTGCGTTGTCATCCGGCAGGTTTTGAGCTCCCGGTCGCGGCTAAAACCGCTCCTACAAGGGGGATTTGAACGCCACAAACAACCACGCCACCCGGAGGTGGCGTGGTTGCTACAACGAGGACACGGTTTTTCTTCCGGGCGGAACGCTGCCTGGGTTATTCCTTGGTCTCGGTCGGAGCCGGCGTCGGCTCCGCGCCGTCGCTGACTTCCGCTACCAGGCCGCGCTTCACCAGCAACGGCTCGATCTTGGGCGCATGGCCGGCGAAGTCCTGGAACAGCTGCAGCGCATCCTTGCTGCCGCCGCGCGAGAGCAGGGTCTTGCGGAAATGGTCGCCGTTGGCGCGGGTCAGGCCGCCGTTGTTCTTGAACCATTCCACGCTGTTCGCGTCCAGCACTTCCGACCAGATGTAGGCGTAGTAACCGGCCGAGTAGCCGCCCATGATGTGGCTGAAGTAGGGCGTCTTGTAGCGCGGCGGGACTGGCGCGTAATCAGTGCCGTCGGCCCTCAGCGCCGCGGCTTCGAACGGCATCACGCCGACGGCGTCCGGCACCTGGTCGGCTGTGATCTGGTGCCAGCGCTGGTCCAGCATCGCCGCACCCAGGTATTCGGTCGTGGCGAAGCCCTGGTTGAACTTGGATGCCGCGATCACCTTGTCCAGCAGTTCCTGCGGCATCGGCGCGCCGGTCTCGTGGTGCTTGGCGTAGTTCTTGAGGATCGCCGGCCAGTCGGCCCACATCTCGTTGACCTGCGACGGATACTCCACGAAATCGCGCGGCACGCTGGTGCCGGTGAAGTAGGGGTATTCCACGTTCGAGAACATGCCGTGCAGGGCGTGGCCGAACTCGTGGAACGCGGTGGTCACTTCATCCCAGGTCAGCAGGGTCGGCTTGCCGGCCGG
>JAKFDG010000060.1:0-2998 GCA_036677285.1 Pseudoxanthomonas sp. | reverse complement strand
GTGCTGCTTGACCGACTCCCAGGCGCCGCGCGCGGTGATCGCCATTTTTTTGTGGTCGTAGCCCACCGAGCCGCCCGAGGCGAACGCGTCGTCCAGCCAGAAGCCATACTCGGCAGAAATCGCGTTGGCGTAGTCGGAGAAGGTGGCGGTGCCCTTGTCGGCCGCGACCACCAGGTAGGGATCGTCCGCATCGTGGCGCACCACGTCCGCGGGCGGCACCACCTGCGCGCCGACCAGGTTGTCGGTGAGGTCGAGCAACCCACGCAGGAAGGTCTGGTAGCAGGCGATGCCTTCCTTCATGTACGCGTCCCGGTCAGTCTGGGGCGGCGGATTTTTCACGACGAAGCCGCCCTTGGAGCCGACCGGAACGATCACCGCGTTCTTCACCATCTGCGCCTTGACCAGCCCCAGCACCTCGGTGCGGAAGTCCTCGCGCCGGTCGGACCAGCGCAGCCCTCCACGCGCGACGCGGCCGCCGCGCAGGTGCACGCCCTCGACCCGCGGCGCATAGACCCAGATCTCGAACATCGGCTTGGGCTCGGGCAGGCCGGGCACGCGCGCCGGGTCGAGCTTGAACGACAGATAGGATTTGGGCCCGCCGTCGGCCGCGTGCTGGAAATAGTTGCTGCGCGTGGTCGCCCCGATCACGCCGAGGAACTGGCGCAGGATGCGGTCCTCGTCGAGGTTGGGCACCTGGTCCAGCGCGTGCTCGATGTCGTTTTGCAGCTTCTGCGTCCGTGCGCCGCGCTCCTCGCCTTGCGCGGGGTCGAAGCGCGCGAGGAACAGCTCGACCAGCTTGCGCGCGATCGCCGGGTTGCCGGCCAGCGCGCGCTCGACATAGGCGTCGCTGAACGTCGAGCCGACCTGGCGCAGGTAGCGTGCATAGGCGCGCAGGATCGCGACTTCGCGCCAGGTCAGTTGCGCGCGCAACACCAGCCGGTTGAAGTCGTCGTTCTCGATCTCGCCGCCCCAAGCGCGCGCGAACACGTCCTCGAACAGCGCCTTGATGCGGTCGATCTCGATCTCGACGCCGTCGGCGAGCTCCATGCCAAAGTCGTGCACCCACACGGCTTGCGCGTCCAGTGGCTCAATGCAATAGGGGCGCTCCTCGTTCACCCGGACACCCAGGTGCTCGAGCATGGGCAGGCTCTGCGACAACGCAATCGGCTGTCCAGCGCGGTAGACCTTGAAGCGCAGCGAACCCGGTGGCGCCTCGATCGGCCGGTAGAGGTTCATCGCGAGCGCGGCCGGCGCGCCATCTTGCTGGCCGACCTGCACGCTTTCCATCAGCTCGATGTCGCGCACCGCGGAGCGCGCCGCGTAGTCCTCGCGAAAGCCGGCCGGGAACGAGCCGCCCCAGCGGCGCAGCAACCGGTTGCCGCGCTCCTCTCCGTAGCCTTCCAGCAGCGCCTGGGCCAGTTCGTCCTGCCAGCGGCGGGTGCTTTCGACGATACGTGCTTCCAGCTCCCGCACATCGACCTCCGGAATATTGCCGGGCTGGGTTCGCACCATGATGTAGATGCGCGCCAGCATCGATTCCGACAGCTGCGGTGTGAACTCGGCGCTCACGCCGTGGAAGGCCTCCAGCAGCAGGCTCTGGATCCGCAGGCGCAAATCGGTATTGAACTTCTCGCGCGGGACAAACACCATGCAGGACACAAAGCGGTCGAAGCGGTCGCGGCGCACGAACAGCCGGGTGCGCTGGCGCTCCTGCAGGCGCAGGATGCCGAGCGCGATGTCATACAGTTCGCTGTCGTCGATCTGGAACAGCTCGTCGCGCGGGTACTGCTCGAGTATCGTGAGCAGCGTTTTGGCCAGGTGGCCCCTGGGCAGAAAGCCGGCGCGGCTCATGACGTGGGCCACCTTGCGCCGCACCAACGGGATCTCGTCGGTCGCGACCCGGTAGACGATGGAGGTGTAGAGGCCGATGAAACGGCGTTCCCCGAACAGCTTGCCGTCGGCGTCGAACAGCTTGACGCCGACATAGTCAAGATAGCCCGGCCGGTGCACAGTGGAGCGCGAATTGGCTTTGGTGACAAAAATCGGCGACAGCGAGTCGACGACGTGCTGCACGCCGGCCGGCAGCCGGGTCAGGTCGGGCGTGGACGGGTCGCGCAAGGCCTCGCGCAGGATGCCCTGGCCGGAGCCTGCGACACCCTGCAGATAGTAGACGCCGTCCCGCACAAGCGACTCATAGTCGCGACAGCCGAGGTAGGTGAAATGGTCGTCAGCCATCCATTCGAGGAAGGCCCTGGCTTCCGCGGCTTCCGCGGTGTCCACCTGCGCCGGGCCGGCTGCCTGCTCGTGCGCAGTCAGGTCCGCGATCGTGCGCCGGGTCGTCTCAAGCATCAGAGGCCAGTCCTCCACCGCCGCCCGCACGTCGCCCAGAACCTTGATCAGGCCGGACGTCAGTTCCTCCAGGCGCGCCGCCTCGGTACGACGATCCACCTCGAGGTGAATATAGGACTCCAGCGCCGAACCGTTGGATTCGGCCTCGCCCTGCTCGCTGGCCGCCTGCACATTCGCGATCTGGCCACCGGCCTCGCGCCAGACCCGGAACACAGGGTGCACCGCCGCATGCAGCGTAAGCCCGAGCCGGTTGACTTCCATAGTCACCGAGTCGACCAGGAATGGCATGTCGTCGTTGACGATCTCGATCACCGTGTGATCGGAGTACCAGCCGTGCTGCTCCAGACTTGGGTTGTACACACGCACGCGCACGCTGCCTGTCGAGAACTTGCGCGCAAACTGCCAATGCGCCATCGCGGCGCCGTACAGGTCGGCGATGCTGCGGCTCAGTATGTCTTCCGCATCGGCCTGCCCGTAGTAGTGGTTCAGGAACGGTTCGAACGCCGCAAATGCCGCATCCGGCAGCCGTTCGCGCGCGCACGCCATGACGTCATCGAACAGGCGCCGCACTCTGTCTTCTGTTCTGGCTAGCATGACTTGCCCCCCAGTCTCAGAGCTGACCGACAGGATCAGCGATCTTCATCTTGCG
>JAKFDG010000059.1:0-3206 GCA_036677285.1 Pseudoxanthomonas sp. | reverse complement strand
GTGCAGCAGTCATAGATCCGCCTCTGCCTGCCACCCGTTCCGGTTTCCAGCGGTTCCTTGTAGCCGACACTGATGAGCGCGGCCTTCGGATCTTTCTTGAACAAACGGCGAAACTCGTTGTCCGTGCTCAGCTTGTCCAGCAGCTTGCCCGCGACCTTGGGATCCAGCGGCGCGGTCTTCCCCGACGCGCCTGTCGTCTTCTTCGTTGCCATGTTGTTCCCCTAGCCAAGGCCCGTTGCAGGCCTGTCGAGACGCAATCTAGCCTTGTCCGCGGTGCTAAACAACCGTAGGGTTGCGCGTCGATATCGGAATGGGAAAGCACCATGCGGGTGCGTCGTTGCAAAGTGCTGTACCTGGAGCCGCGCGAAGAGGTCGAATTCGACCTGGAAATCCTGCTGGCCGGCGGCAATGGAATGCACCGCGAGCGCCGCTGGCTCGCCTTGGCTCCACATCTTGGGGAAGAGATCGAAGTCGATGCCAGCGAACGCGAATTGCTCGGCGCCTTGAGCCCCGACGAATGGACCGATAGCCGTCAACTTTCCCATGAGGCTTCCGCCGCGCTCAAACGGCTATTGAAAGCCGGCCTGGTCGTCGGCGATGGCAAGCGTCACGCCGCACTGCGCGAACGCGATGAAACCTTGCGCGGCGTGTACTGGCATCCGCTGGCCGCTACTCTCCATTCCTTTACTCGCTGGGAGCATGCCGACGCCGTGCAAGCCATGCAGGACACCGGCACCGAAACCGCTGGCGAACTGCGCGAGGTCCTCGGCCCGCCACCGGTCGAAGCCATGGATCGCGGTGACAGCAGCCGGCGCCTGGCCCTGCCACGCACCCCCCGCACCGATTTCGACGGTCTGCTCGCCCGCCGCGCCACCTGTCGCAACTTCGATGCGGAGAAACCGCTGTCCTACGTCCTGTTCGCGCAACTGATGGAACGCGTGTTCTCCGCCCAGTCCCAGGTCCGGGTCAGCGACGACACCGTGTTCCTCAAGAAGACCAGCCCCTCCGGCGGCGGCCTGCACCCGATCGAGGCCTACCTGATCGTGCAGAACGTCGAGGGCCTCGCCCCCGGCCTGTACCACTACCATTCCATCGCCCACGCCCTGGAACCCTTGCCGGCACCGGACCTCCCGCTGCCCGAACTGGCCATGTCCGCCGTCGCTGAGCAGCACTGGTTCGCCAACGCCCACGTTATGGTGTTGCTGGCCCCGCGCTACGATCGCTCCTTCTGGAAATACCGCAACCACGCCAAGGCCCACCGCGCGATCACCCTGGAAGCTGGGCACCTCTCGCAGACCCTGTACCTGTCCGCGACCGACGCCGGCCTCGCCGCCTACATCACCTGCGCGATCAACGAAGTGCCGCTGGAACAGGCCTTCGGCTTGGACCCGCTCAGCAGCGCCGCACTGGCGATCTGCGGCTTCGGCTGGCGTGGCCAGGAAATGGTGACCATGGAACTGGATCCGGCCGGGGAAGTCTGGCACTCGGAAGCGCCTGCCAACGGTTAGCTCGCCGGCGATTTTCGCGGCAGGCCATCCTCCCGATCCACACCGGCCCACTGCACGTGGTCGTTCCAGTACGCATGCGCCTGCGGCATGCGGTCCACCGGGGTGGTGAAGTGGGCCAGGGCGATATGCAGTTCACCGGGCCACTTCCCGGAACGGAAGAACATCATCGCCCCGCAATGCCCGCAGAAGCCACGTTCGGCGCCGGGTGTGGATTCGTACCAGCGCAGCTGTTGCCTTGCATCGCCGATCACGCAGCGCGTCGTGTCCATCCCCACCCAGGTCACGAACGCCGCCCCATGCGCGCGCCGGCACAGGCTGCAATGGCAATGCGCCACCCACTTGCTGGGCAGCGTGGCTTCGAGGGTCACGTCGCCGCACAGGCATTGGGCATGGGCTGTGGTCATGGAGTACCTCGTGGTGTTCGCTACCCCTCCGCCGTCATTCCCGCGTAGGCGGGAACCCAGTGACTTTAGTTATTGAAAGCAACGTCACTGGGTCCCCGCTTTCGCGGGGATGACGATCAATAACCAAAAAGCGAAGTGCCTCGCTACCGCTTACTTCTTGATTTCCTGCTTGTGCGTCTTCAGCGCCTCGGCCAATCCCGGCACGCCGCCCGCACCGGTCGGCACGCTGATGCTGGAACCAGCGAAATCGTTGCCGATCGGCTCCGCGCGCCCGCCCAGGCACTGGCTCAGGAAGCCTTCGCTCACCGCGTTGAAGGCCTTGCTGTTCTCGGGACGGGCGAAGCCGTGCCCTTCGTCGGGAAACAGCACATAGGTGACGGGAATGTTCTTAGCCTTCATCGCCTTGACGATCTGGTCGCTCTCGTCCTGCTTCACCCGCGGATCGTTGGCGCCCTGGCCGATCAGCAGCGGCCTGCTGATCTTGTCGGCGTGGGTCAGCGGGGAGCGCTCGACGAGCCACTTCTTGCCTTCCTCGGTGCGCGGGTCGCCCATGCGCTTGGCCAGTTGCTCGAAGAAGCTGGCCCAGTACGGCGGCACCGTGCTGAGCAGGGTGTTGAGGTTGGAAGGACCGACGATGTCCACGCCGCAGGCGAAGGCGTCCGGGGTGAAGGTCAGGCCCGCCAACGTCGCATAGCCACCGTAGCTGCCGCCCATGATCGCAACCTGGTCCGGGGTCGTGACGCCCTGCTTGACCGCCCATTGCACTGCATCGAGCAGGTCCTCATGCATCTTGCCCGCCCACTCGCCGTTGCCGGCGTTGGTGAACTCCTTGCCGAACCCGGTGGAGCCGCGGAAGTTCACCGACAGCACCGCATAACCGCGGTTGGCCAGCCACTGTGCATAGCCGCTGTAGCCGTAGCTGTCGCGCGCCCAGGGGCCGCCATGCACGAACAGGACCATCGGCACCGCGTTGTCGGCCTTGCCGTCGTTGTCGGCGTCCGCGCTTTTCGGCAGGGTGAGGTAGCTGACCAGCGTCTTGCCGTCGCGCGACTGGATTTCCTGCGGCCACTGCGGCACCAGCGGCTTGCCGTCCAGCTTGGGGCGCGCGGAGAACAGCTTGGTCAGCTTGCCGTCGCCGCCGCGGTCGTAACGGTAGTAGGCCAGCGGCGACTCGGCGGCCGAATACACCACGATCCAGGTCTTGTCGTCGTAGGTGCGGCTGTTGACCGACACGTTGCCGGGGCCGAGCGCCTGGAGCTTTTTCAGGTCCTCGGCGATGGCAGGATCGGTCGCC
>JAKFDG010000058.1:0-1694 GCA_036677285.1 Pseudoxanthomonas sp. | reverse complement strand
GCGGTATCCAAGTGCAATCCAAGGAGGAAGCGGGTGGCTCGCCTATCCAGAGAAGAAAGCCGTGCGGTGACTAGGGCGAAACTGCTGGAGTCGGCGCGCGCAGTAGTGGCGCGCGAAGGCTACGAGAGCGCCTCCGTCGACCGTATCGCCGAAGAGGCTGGTTTCAGCAAGGGTGCCTTTTACTCCAATTTCAACAGCAAGGAAGAGATCATCCTCGAGTTGCTGGAGACTCATTCGCTGCAGGACGTGAAGGAAATCGCCGAGCTGCTCGGCGAGGAGACGGATCCGCAGGCGATGATCGAGATCATCAGCGACTGGGCTTTGATGCGTTCGACCGATCCCAGTTGGGGCCTGCTCGCGCTCGAACTGTTCCGCCGCGCACGCCGCGACGCCACCTTCGGTGACCGCCACGCGACGTTGTTCCGGACCCAATGGCAGCGCCTCGGCGAGATCCTCTTGCGGATGTTCCCCGAGGGCGCCGCGCCCGCGGATCCGGAAACCCTGGGCGGTATCGTTTTCGAGCTGACCTACGGTGCGGCCGCCAGCTTCAAGGCCGGGCCGACCGCCGGCGACCTGGTCAGGCTGGCACTGACTGCGCTGCTGCACGCCTATGGCAAGCAGCCGCAGAGCGCTAAGGCCTCCGCCTAGGGTCTGTCTCGCAATAATCCATTGCTCAAGCAGCTGCGGCTGGTCTGTGTAGGGCACGCGGGGCCGCCTAGGCCGTGCGCACCACTGGCAACCGGTGCCTGGTGCGCGCGGCGCACCCTACGAGCCGGATTCATCGAAACAATAATTCTGAACTAGCATTCTGAACTAGCGACATGCACTGATCGCCTTCGCCACCGCCCGCCAGTGGCGCTGCGGGATCGGCCCGCTGCGCCCTCTGCCGCGGTGCCGACCAACCGCTACGCCGCGTTAGAGCCCGCGGGCCCTGAGCTGCGCATCCAGGCGCGGATACACCCGCCGCGCATTCCCTTCGAAGACCCGGTGCCTGTCCTGCGGCGAGAGGGCGAGCGCATCGATATAGCGCCGGGTGTCGTCGAAATGATGGCCGGTCTCGGGGTCGAGGCCGCGCACCGCACCGATCATCTCCGAGCCGAACAGGATGTTGTCGAGGTCGATCACCTCGAACAGCAGATCGATGCCCGGCTGGTGGTAGACGCAGGTGTCGAAGAACACATTCTGCATCACATGGCTGGTCAGGGGCGGCTTGTTCAGCATATCGGCCAGCCCTCGGTAGCGGCCCCAGTGATAGGGCACGGCGCCGCCGCCATGGGGAATGATCAAGCGCAACTCGGGAAAATCACTGAACAGATCGCCCTGCAGCAACTGCATGAAGGCCGTGGTGTCGGCGTTGATGTAATGCGCGCCCGTGGTGTGGAAGCAGGCGTTGCATGAGCCGGAAACGTGGATCATCGCCGGCACGTCGAGTTCGATCATCTTCTCGAAGAAGGGATACCAGGCGCGGTCGGTCAGTGGCGGTGCCTTCCAGTGGCCTCCCGATGGGTCTGGGTTGAGGTTGCAACCAACGAAGCCCAGTTCCTTGACGCAGCGTTCCAGTTCGTGGATCGAGTGGGCGATGGGCACGCCCGGCGATTGCGGCAACTGGCATACACCAAAAAAGTGCTGTGGAAACAATGCGACTATCCGCGCGATCAGGTCGTTGGATGCGCGCGTCCAGGCCAGGCTGATGC
>JAKFDG010000057.1:0-2760 GCA_036677285.1 Pseudoxanthomonas sp. | reverse complement strand
GTACGGCTCCAGCGGGCGGATCATCTTGTTGTAGAGCGCGGTGTCGACCTGGTTCTTGTCGTCCTGCATCGATACGACGACTTTGGCCGTGCGGAATTTCCATTCGCCAGCCAGCGAACGGCGCTTGCCGCCGACCGGATGCAGATACAGCTGGTCGGCACTGCCGGTGATGCCGCCGCCGCCGCCGGTGTCGGTGACCTGCACCGCAATGGTATTCAGCCCCGCACGCAACACGGACTCCGGTACGCGGTAGACACGGGGCACGTTCCAGCTCTTTTCCATGCCGCCGACCAGTTGGCCATTCACCCACACGCGGTCGGAATCATCGATCTGGCCCAGGCCCAGCACCAGTTCGCCGTCTATCTCGCGTGCGCCCAATTCGAACGCGGTGCGATACCAGGCGATACCGTCCATGCCGGCATAGCCCTGTGATTCCCACGATCCCGGCGCCTGGAGGTCGGCCCATTCGGATTCGTCCAGTTCGGAGCCGGCCCATGCCTGGGTATCGGCCGGTACCGTCCGCCAGCGCGCGAGCAGTTCGTGCGTGCGCGTTTCCACCACCGCATCGGCAGCACGCTTGCGGTTGAGCTTTTCCGCCAATCCCGCGGCATCCATGCCCAGCATGTCCGCGCCCATCCACGCCTCGATCGCACTGCCGCCCCAACTGCTGTTGATGATGCCGATGGGCACGCCGGTGGCGGCGCGTAGTTCGCGGGCGAAGTGATAGCCCACCGCCGAGAACTCGCCGACGGTTTGCGGCGATGCCACCTGCCACTGGCCGCCGGCCAGGCGCGTCTCGGGCCTTTCCGACCAAGACGTGGGTACCTTGAAATGCCGAATCAGCGGATCGTTCGCGCGCGCTATCTCGGCGTGCGCATCGTCGCTCTGCGACAACGTCCATTCCATGTTCGATTGGCCCGACGCCAGCCACACATCGCCGACCAGCACGTCCTGCACGGTGACGGTGCCGCCATCGCCGCTGACCTTCAGCGCATAAGGGCCGCCGGCCGCATGCGCGGGCAATTCCACGCGCCAGGCGCCATCGGCCGCCGCCGTCGCGGCGGCGCGGCGGCCATCGAAATCGACCTGGATCTTCGCGCCCGGCGAGGCCCAGCCCCATACCGGAAAGGGACGTTCGCGCTGCACCACCGCGCCGTCGGAAAACAGCAGCGGTAATTCCACCCGCGCCTGCGCGCACGGCGAAATCAGCAACAACAGGCTCAACCACACAAACCATTGCTTCATCGGCCAATCTCCCGGTAGTAGTCCTGCATAACCCGCCAGGCCAGCTTGCGCTCACCGCGTTCGGACAATAGGCCTTTGCGGTTGTAGCCGGACTGGAACGGATGCATCCGCACCGGCGAACGGAAGTCCGTCATCACCCAGGGCGCCGTGCCGCGCAGGAACGGAATCCGCGCCAGCATGCGCAGTTGTTTGCGATAGAACTCGGCCTGGAACTCCTCGTTCCAGGCGCTGGCTACGTCATCTGCGCCATGACGACCGTAACGCGCCTCGGCGCCGAATTCGGTGATCAGCAGCGGCTTGCCGAACGGCTTCCACACGACTTGCTCGGGTTCGACCGGCCAGGGCGTGTACCAGCCGAAGTATTCGTTGATGCCGACCACATCCAGCGATGCGACCAGCGGATCGGCGACGGTCAAGGTGTTGCCGTCGAAGCCGGGTCCATAAAACGCCGCACTGACCAGCCGGGTCGGATCCAACCGGCGCGCCTGTTGCGCCAGCGTCGACAGCGCCGCGTTGCGCGCAGGACCTGGCGAAGTCTCGTTGGCGATGCCCCATACGATGACGGCGGCGCGGTTGCGATCGCGGCCGATCATTTCCGCCAGCATCGCCTCGAGCTTGTCCTGCATGCCGGCATCGGCGAAGTCGATGCCCTGGTAGACCGGGATTTCCTGCCACAGCAACAGGCCCATGCGATCGGCCAGGCGCAGCAAATGTTCGTTGTGCGGGTAATGCGCCAGGCGCACGAAATTGGCGCCCAGTTGTTTGACCTGCTCCAGCATGCGCTGCGCGTCCGCTTCGGAATGCGCGCGGCGGCCGTCGATCTCTTCGTGGAAATTAACGCCGCGCAGGAATAGCGGCTTGCCGTTGAGCAGGAGCTCGTCGCCGCGCACGGCGATGCTGCGGAAACCGATGTCTTCCTGCAGCGATTCATCGGGCGTAGAGACCTCCACCCGGTACACCTTGGGCTGCGTCGGCGACCACAATGCGAACGGCGCCTCGAAACGCAGCGGCGCGCGGCCGTCGACGCCGGCTTCGGCACGCACGTCCACGCCCAGTTCGGGAATACGCACGCGCACCGGCTGCCGCGGCGCGGTGCCGGCCAGTTGCACCCATCCGTCGATCCGCCGCAACGAATCCGGCGCCAGTTGCAGGGAATAATCCTGGATGTAGGTTCCCGGCGTTTCGACCAGGTCCACATCGCGGGTCAGCCCGCCGTAGTTGAACCAGTCGAAACCCTTGGCGGGAATTCCGTCCTTGCGGCGATCGTTGTTGACGTGCACCAGCAGTCGGTTTTGGCCGGGCTTCACCCGCTCGGTCAGCTCGAACTGGAACGGGGTGAATCCGCCTTCGTGACTGCCTAGTTTCTCGCCATTGAGAAATACGTCGGCGTGGTAATTGGCGGCGCCGAAGTGGACGAACAGGCGCCGCCCTTTGCGGTTAGTGGCAGCAGCGTCGTATTCGAACGTCTTGCGATACCACACCGAACCTTCCAGCCAGGTCAGTTCCGGCCGCTGC
>JAKFDG010000056.1:0-16812 GCA_036677285.1 Pseudoxanthomonas sp. | reverse complement strand
CGGCAACGTGTTCCTGCCGTTCTTTTCCAAGGCCAACAACGCCAACACCGCCAACCGCACCGATGTCTTCGCCACTCCTGCGGTCACGGCCACGAGCCCGATCGGCCGCGTCCGCAGCGACCCCGGTCCGCCGCGACGCCGACCCAGCCAAACCATGGCCGCATCCGCGGTGAAGGCCCGCATCGGCAGCAACCTCAAGCGCGCCAGGCTGGAGCGGCTGCCGGCTCCGGCCGAGGCATCGAGGCCGGTACCGGGGGCGGACCTGCCGCGACGGTCACGGCAGCGATGAGAGCGATTGCCTGGCCGCAGGCATTCTGAAGAAGTCCGCGATCACCGGATCCTTATCGTTTTCTTTACGGATGCGTCACGTCCTTGGTCGTTAACTGAGACCGAAACCGGTCTTCGTCGCATCGACCGCGTCGCTACGCAGGACTTCCATGAAACGGGAAGGACGAGCGTTGCTGGTGACCTTCACGCTGCTGCTCACGGCAACGGTGCTCGCACAGGTCGGGTCGACAGCACCGGTAGCACCACCTTCTTCCGGCGATGCCGTGGCGCTGCTGGACATCCGCGGCGGCATCGGCCCGGCCACGCGCGACTACGTGGTGCGCGGGCTGGACAAGGCGGCATCGAGCCACGCTCCGGCCGTGGTCCTGCGCATCGACACGCCCGGCGGCCTGGACGCCGCCACCCGCGACATCAACCAGGCCATCCTCGCCTCGCGCGTGCCGGTGATCGCCTGGGTCGCGCCACAGGGTGCGCGTGCCGCCAGCGCCGGCACCTACATCGTCTACGCCAGCCACCTGGCGGCGATGGCGCCGGCGACCTCGATCGGCGCGGCCACGCCGGTGTCGCTGGGCGGACCCGGCGCCTCGCCGCCGGGCAAGGAGGAAGAGCCGCCGAAGAAGCAGGGCGAGACACGAGGCGAAACGAATTCTCCTGCAACCGACGACCCATCCGCACCGGCGCCGCGCGCCAGCGACAACGCCTCGGAGCGCAAAGCGGTCAACGATGCCGTCGCCTATCTGCGCAGCCTGGCCGAACTGCGCGGGCGCAACGCCGACTTCGCCGAACGCGCCGTGCGCGACGCCGCCACCCTCACCGCCAGCCAGGCGCGGGCGCAGGGCGTGGTGGAGCTGCTGGCCGACGACATCGACGCACTGCTGCGCCAGGCCGACGGCCGCACGCTGAAACTGCAGGGGCGCAGCGTCACCCTCGCCACGGCCGGACGCACGGTCGTGCCCGTGGTCCCGGACTGGCGGGTCAGGCTGCTGGCGGTGATCACCGAGCCGACCGTGGCCTATCTGCTGCTGCTGATCGGCCTGTATGGCCTGGTGTTCGAGGGCTACAGCCCCGGCGCCATCCTGCCGGGCGTGGTCGGCGCGATCAGCCTGCTGCTGGCGCTGTATGCACTGCAGGTGTTGCCGGTCAACTATGCCGGGGTCGCGCTGATCGTGCTCGGCGTGGCGCTGATGGCCGCCGAGATCGCCTTGCCCAGCGTCGGCGCCCTGGGCATCGGCGGAGTGGTCGCGCTGGTCGCCGGTTCGCTGATCCTGTTCGACCCCGACCTGCCCGGGTTCGGCGTGCCGGGGCATCTGGTCGCCGGTATCGGCCTGGCCAGCGCGATGGCGTTCATGGGCGTGCTGTGGATGGCCGCGCGCGCGCGCCGGCAACCGGTCACCACCGGGAACGAAGAGCTGGTCGGCCACCTCGCCGTGGCGGTGGACGACTTCGACGGCCGCGGCCAGGTGCGCATCCGCGGCGAGATCTGGCAGGCCACCAGCACCGCGCCGGCAAGCCGTGGCGAACCGCTGCGGGTGCTGGCGATCGACGGCCTGACCCTGCGGGTGGCGCCCGTGCCCGCTTCACCCCTGAGTCCATCCGCCGACGGAGGCCCGCCATGAACTACCTCATGTATTTCCCGGTACTGCTGATCGCAGTGGTGGTGCTGGTCAGCGCCATCAAGATCCTGCGCGAGTACCAGCGCGCGGTGGTGTTCACGCTCGGCCGTTTCTGGAAGGTGAAGGGGCCGGGGCTGTTCGTGCTGATTCCGTTCGTGCAGCAGATGGTGCGCGTGGACCTGCGCACCATCGTCATGGACGTGCCGACCCAGGATGTGATCTCGCGCGACAACGTATCGGTCAAGGTCAACGCGGTGGTGTATTTCCGCGTGGTCGATCCGCAGAAGGCGATCATCAACGTCGAGCATTTCTACGAAGCCACCAGCCAGTTGGCGCAGACCACGCTGCGTTCGGTGCTGGGCCAGCACGATCTGGACGAGATGCTGGCCGAGCGCGACAAGCTCAACCGCGACATCCGCCAGATCCTCGACAGCCAGACCGACGCGTGGGGCATCAAGGTGGCCAACGTCGAGATCAAGCACGTGGACCTCAACGAGACCATGGTCCGGGCGATCGCACGCCAGGCCGAGGCCGAGCGCGTGCGCCGGGCCAAGATCATCCATGCCGAAGGCGAACAGCAGGCCGCCGAGAAACTGGTCGAGGCGGCCAAGCTGCTGGGCGGCGACCCGCGCGCGATCCAGCTGCGTTACCTGCAGACGCTGACCGAGATCGCCGGCGAGAAGAGTTCGACGATCGTGTTCCCGCTGCCCATCGAGCTGATCGAATCGGTCATCGCCCGGAACAGGACCTAGCACCGGGGCGCGTCGGCGTGCGGAGCGCTGTTCCCGTGGGTTCAAGGAACGGTCGCCGACCCCTTGCCCTGTTCCCGCCCGCCGCGCCGATGAATTGGTTCCCGTCCATTGCCCACAATTGGCGCTTTTTCCATCCAATCCACACGGTAGCTTCACCGGACTTTCCACCACCGATGAAGGAGTGCCGCATGACCATGAGCCCGACCCCGAAACCACGCCATCCGTTTTCGATGCTTGCCGGTGTGTTGCTGCTGGGCGCCGGCATCGCCCCCGCGTTCGCGGACGACACCGCGGCCGGCTGTGCGCGCCAGTTCGAAGTCGCGCAGCGGATCGACATGGAATCGTTCCGCGACTACGACGCCGAGGCCTTCCGCGCGATCCACGACGACGACGCGATCACGATCTTCGCCAGCGGACATTCCTTCGTCGGCATCGACACCATCATGAGCGTGCTGGGCAGCCATTTCAGGAACCGCGAAGCGGTCTGGTCGTGGACCGAGCGCTATCGCTCGGTGGACGGCTGCAATACCGCGTACATCCTCTATGAAACGACCTACGCGATACCCAGGATCGGGCTCGTGCAGCGTGCGTTGACTGGCGTGACCTATACCCACGTCGGCGGAGCCTGGCTGGCCGTCGCCGACCAGGGCACGCCGCTGCCGGCGCAGTAGGGCTTTCTCGCTGCATACCGCGGCGCAGGCTTTCCTGGCCTGCGCCGTTCCGCCTCGTTGGTTTCGCTAGTGCCCTGCGATGGTGGCGTGGGCCAGGCGTACGCCTTCGGCGTGGGCCTCGTCGAAGCTGGTGTAGTGCTCGAAGTCGGTGCCGCTCGAGCGGCCGCGGGTGCGCACGTCCTGCAGGGTGAAGACCGCATGCTCCCATTCCCTGACCGACACGCGGAACTCCTGGCCGCGGAACTTGCAGACGGTGGTGATCGCGTGGTCGCTGATCATGTCGGGCTCCTCGATGGACGCCAACCGACCATAGGCGCGCGATCCTGAACCACCCCGCCCCGCGGACGTGCATCGGACTAGCGGTCGGCGTACTGCGCTTCGCCGTTGCCGAAGGACCAGTTTTCCTTGGCCACTTCGATGAGGTTGATGAAGACGTCTTCACTGCGCAGTCCCAGGCGTGCGTGCAGGCCGTCGGCGACGGCGCGATAGAACGCCTGTTTCATCGCCACGCTGCGGCCGTGGTTGAGGGTGACCTGGAGGATCACGCAGTCGTCACTGCGTTCGATGCCCAGGTAGCTCTTGTCGATGGACAAGGTGCCGGGCGCATGCGTGGTGAAGATCTGGAAGCGGTCGCCCTGCGGCACGTTCAAGGTGCTGCGCATGGCGTCGTAGACGATGTCGCCGATAGCGGCGAGGTGGGCCTCGGGTTTGCCTTCGGGCAGGTCGATTCTTACGAGTGGCATGCGGGTTTCCTTGGTTGTCCCGGCTTCCTGTGCGCGGCGCCGGCGACTCAGGTTAGGGCAAGCGGCGCTCAGGTTATGTCGTTTCGACGGAAGCGCTATCCTGCCGCCGGGCCGCCGTCCTGCGAGCGTGTAGATGAAGCAAAGCATCCGCTACGTCGCCACCTCCGACCAGGTCAACCTGGCCTGGGCCGAGATCGGGCGCGGCATGCCGCTGGTCAAGGCGGCGACCTGGCTGACCCACCTGCAGTACGACCTGGAGAGTCCGATCTGGGCGCACTGGATCCGCTTCTTCGGCGAACACTTCCACTACCTGCGCCATGACGAGCGCGGCTGCGGCATGTCCGACTGGAAGGTCGAGAACCTGGCGCTGCCGCAATGGGTGGGCGACCTCGAATGCGTGGTCGGGGCCGCCGGGATCGACCGGCCCTTCGCCCTGCTCGGCATCAGCCAGGGCGCGGCCACCGCGATCATGTATGCCGTGCGCCATCCGCAACGCGTGTCGCACCTGATCCTCTACGGCGGCTATGCCATCGGCGGCAACAAGAGCGACAACCCGGCGCGGCGCGAGATGTACCAGGCGGTGATGGAAGTCGTGCGGCTGGGCTGGGGCAGCGACAACCCGGCCTTCCGCCAGCTGTTCACCTCGCGCTTCGCCCCGCAGGGCACCCAGGCGCAACTCGACTGGTTCAACGAACTGTGCCGGCGCACCACCTCGGTCGAGAATGCGAGCGCGTTGCTGGCGGCGCGCGGCAATATCGACGTGCGCGAATACCTGCCACAGGTGCGCACGCCCACCCTGGTGCTGCACGCCAGCCACGACCAGGTCGCGCCGTTGTCGCAGGGCAAGCTGCTGGCCAGCCAGATTCCCGGCGCGACGTTCCTCGAACTCGACTCGCACAACCACATCCTGCTGGAACACGAACCGGCCTGGCAGCAGTTCCAGCAGGCGGTGCTGGAATTCACCGGGCAACATGCCGGCGGAGCGCATGCCGTGGCCGAAGGCGCCCTCGCGGACACGCTGACGCCGCGCGAACGCATGCTCCTGGGCCTGCTGTGCGAAGGCCGCAGCAACGCGCAGATCGCCTGGCAATTGGGCATCGCCGAGAAGACCGTGCGCAACCACTTCTCCAATCTCTATCGCAAGCTGGGTGTGCGCAGCCGCGCCGAAGCGATCGTGCTGGCCCAGCGGCAGGGCAACACCGGATAGATCGTCGATTGAATCGTCGTCCCGGCGCAGGACGGGACCCAGCGGTAAGTCGTCATCACGGCGCAGGCCGGGACCCAGCGTTTTTCACTGACCCGCCCAAAAGCTGGGTCCCGGCTTGCGCCGGGATGACGATCAAAAATTTGCAGCATTGCTCTGGCCGCAACGGTGGGACCCGGGACATTTGTCCCGCACCAGTCCCCGCGACGGGCGCAACCGGGACAAGGTTCCCATGGCCGAAGCGTGACGGGCTGCGCAGAATCGCCTTGCATCGCCGCCTGCACGCGCCTTCGCGCATCGGCGGTCGTTGCGATTCCCCGACGCCACGTCATTCGAGGTCCGCATCATGTCCCGCTTTCTTGCCCTGCTTTACGGCGCCGCCAGCTATGCGGTGTTCCTGGCGACATTCCTGTACGCCGTCGCCTTCGTCGCCGGCATCGGCGTGCCCAAGCACATCGACAACGGCGCCCCCGCGCCTTTCCTCACCGCGCTGGCCATCGACCTGGCCCTGCTCGGCCTGTTCGCGGTCCAGCACAGCGGCATGGCCCGTCCCGCGTTCAAGCGCTGGTGGACGCGGATCGTGCCCGCGCCGATCGAACGCAGCACCTTCGTGCTGGTCAGCAGCCTGGTCCTGGCCCTGCTGTTCTGGCAGTGGCGTCCGCTGTCGCCGCTGATCTGGAACGTCGACGGCGAGATCGCGCGGGCGGCGTTGTACGGCTTGTCCGCACTGGGTTGGCTGCTGCTGCTGTCGAGCACCTTCCTGATCAACCATTTCGATCTGTTCGGACTGCGCCAGGTCTGGTTCCATGCGCGCCAGCGCCAGGCCATGGACGAGCCGTTCGTCACCCGCGCCTTCTACCGCATCGTGCGCCATCCGCTGATGCTGGGTTTCCTGATCGCGTTCTGGGCCACCCCGACGATGAGCCTGGGCCACCTGCTGTTCGCGCTGATGACCACCGGCTACATCGTGGTCGCAGTGAAGTTCCTGGAGGAACGCGACCTGGTCGCCCTGTACGGCGACACCTACCGCGATTACCAGCGCCGCGTGCCGATGCTGCTGCCGTGGCCGAAGCGCCAGTCTTCCGGATCGGAGTCCGGAGCGCGGGAGCGGGTGGAAGCGATCAAGCCAGGTTGATTCCCGCGCAAGGACTTTTCGTCCGCGTAGCGCCGCAGTCCGGACGGGACTGCGGCTTGGCAACTGCTGCTACTTCGCGATCAACAACAACACCGATCGCCCCTGCAACCCGTAGACAGTGTATTCGCCGCCCAGCAACGCCTCGGAACCGGGGGCGACGACCGTGTTCGGGCCCTCGTTCCAGGTCGCGGTATCGGTAACGCGATACCACTGCTTGCCGACGCCCGGCCAGGGCAGGGTGAAGTTCACGTTGCCCGACCAGCCGTTGTAGGCCACGTAGATCGCGCTGGCGGAATCGCCGAACTCGCTGCCGTCGATGCGCCAGGCGATGGCGTGGTTGTTGGCGTTGGTGAAGTACGCGGTATCGGCCTGCGCGCCATCAGGCTTGAACCAGCGCATCTGCTCCATCACGTTGCCGTTGTTGTCCACGCCCGAATAGAAATTCGCCGGACGCAGCGCCGGGTGCGCCTTGCGGAACGCGATCAGGCGGCTGGTGAAGGTCTGGTGGTTGGCCTCAATGGTGTCGCGGGTCCAGAACAGCCAGTTGGCGGACGAATCCAGGTTGTAGACGTTGTTGTTGCCGAACTGCGTGCGCAGGACTTCGTCGCCGCCGGTGATCATCGGCACGCCGGCGCTCAGCATCATGAAGGCCAGGCCGGTGCGCGCGGCCCTGCGCTGGTCGATGACGATGCCGCCCTGGTCCCAGCTGTGGTTGTTGTCGTCGCCGCCGTCGGACGGGCCGTAGGGCCAAGGCTGGTTGTTCTGCTTGGTGTTGTAGGCATACAGGTCGTTCAAGGTGAAGCCGTCGTGGGCGACCATGAAGTTGACCGAATGCCAGGGCTTGCGGCCGTCGTCGCCATACAGATCCGAGGAGCCGGCGAAACGGTTGGCCAGCTCCGCCGGAGTCACCGCTTCCACGCCCATCTGGTTCTGCTTCTTGCGCAGTGAGTCGCGGTAGATGCCGTTCCATTCGGCCCAGCCGCTCGGGAATCCGCCGACCTGGTAGGAGTTGCCGCCGATCGCCCACGGCTCGGCGATCAGGTCCAGGCCGGTGCCACCGGCCGCCGGCCGCGGCGGCAGTTCATTGACGATGCGGTTGAGCGCATTGCCCGCATCCATCTTGTCGAAGTTGAAGCAGCCGTGCTGGCAGGTGTTGCCGAGCACCGAGGCCAGGTCGAAGCGGAAGCCATCGACGCCGAGGGTGTCGCGCCAGTAGGCGAGCGAATCGATGATCAGGTTCTGCGCGGTGGTATTGCGCGTGTTGTAGTTGCCGCCGACGCCGGTGTTGTCCCATGAATACTTGAGGTCGTTGGTGAGCGAGTAATACGTCGGGTTGTCCAGGCCGCGCCAGGACTGCAGGTTGTATACGGTGAGGCCGTCGCTGCCGCCCCAGGCGCCGCCCTCGCCGGTGTGGTTGTAGACCACGTCGATGTAGACCTTGATGCCGGCATCGTGGAAGGCCTTGACCATCGCCTTCCATTCGCGGGTCGGTCCGCCCGCGGTCTTGTCCGAGGAATAGCGGCGATCCGGCGCGAAATAGTTGAGGGTCATATAGCCCCAGTAATTGTCGCCGGCAGTGGAAGTGGGGTTGACGTCGTTGGTGTCGTTCTGGGTTTCCTGCACCGGCAGGAACTCGACCGCGGTGATGCCCAGGCTGGCCAGGTAGCCGGCCTTGAGCGCGGCGCCGGCATAGGTGCCGCGCAACGACGACGCCATCGCGGTGTCGTCCTTGGTCAGCCCGCGTACGTGCACTTCGTACACCACGTCGTCCTTCAGCGCGCGCGTGGGCTTGGTCCCGTTGGACGTGGTGATGGGCGCCAGCACCAGGCCCTTGGAGGCGCAGGCGCCGCTGTCCTTGTTGCGATGGGTGGCGCCGCTGGCGTAGATCGTGCCGTCGGTGCAGGTCGCGGTGTTCGGGTCCTGGCTGATCTCGACCGCGTACGGATCGATCAGCAGCTTGTTCGGGTTGAAGCGGTTGCCGTTCCCGTCGATATCGGTGATGAAGCCGGTGCCGCTGCCCTTGGTCCAGCCGGCGTTGTAGGGCCAGTTCGGTCCCCAGGCGCGATAGCCGTAGTAGACCGTGCCGGTGATGCCGTAGGTGTTCTTGAGCGTGGCCACCGAGGCGGTCTTCGACCAGACGTTGCTGGCGTCCTTGGTCAGCACGTAGCGCACCACTTCCTGCGCGCCGGTCGGAGTCTTGTAGAGGAAGACCTCGATCCGTGTGGCCCGCGAGGAGTAGACACGGAAGGTGATGTTGCTCTGGGTGCCGTCGTACTTCGCACCGAGGTTCTGGGCGTTGATCGCCGCGCGCGCGGCCGGGGCCGGCATGAGGAACAGCACGAACGCAAACAGCAGGCACGCACCCACGCCGCCGAACAGACGCATCGCATTACGCATCGCAGCACCCTCCCAGGTAGCCGATAGCGCGCAAGGATTTGCCAGCGCGCAGGCGCATTGTGGGCTGCGATGCAACTGCACAACGTGACCGTCGGACCCGATGCATTCGTATTCATTCCCGAAACCGTGGGAGCGACGCCAGTCGCGGAAACCCGGCGGGACCCAGTTTGGTGTCCTGTGGATCGCGACTCAGGTCGCTCCGACGACTCGAGCGATCCCCTGACAGCAATGTGAAGGTTTCATTGGGATGGCGTGCAGTGAATGCCGCGTCGTGGGCACGCCGCTATAACCGCGCCTCGCCCAGGATGGGCGCATGAAGATCTTCGGCAAGGACTTCAGCGACCGCGTGACCATCGAGGCCGACCACGCCTGGATGGAGCGCATGATTCACGAGATCCGGCAGCATGTTCCGCGGATGTTGCGTGAGAATCCGGAACGCAGCGATTTCTGGAGGTGGTTCTGCGGCGAGGCGGAAAGCCTGTTCCGCTACGCCCGCCACGACGAGGACCGCCTGTACTTCCAGGATTTCATCAACAAGACCCTGGAGGATGCGGGGCTGGAGAGACGCTTCGACCTGACCCGGCACGGCGACGATCCCGGGGGCACGGCGTCGCGCAGTCCGAACGCGGGCCGCGCGCATTCCGCACGCGATTCGATTTCACCCCTCCACCGATAAAGACTCTGTAGGACCACGCCCCGGCGCCAACCGGCACGGCGTTACTGCGACTCCACCAGCAACTGGCTGATCGCGGCCTGCAGGTCATGCAATCCGTAGGGCTTGGCGAGCACCGGAATTCCCATGTCCATGGCCTGGCTGCGGCTGGTCTCCAGGAACCCGCTGGTCAGCAGGATCGGCAGGCGCGGGCGGCGCTCGCGGATCTCGCGCGCCAGGGCCACGCCGCTGGTGCCGCCGGGCATCATGATGTCCGAGAACACGAAATCGACGCGGCGCCCATCGGCCAGCGCACCCAGCGCCGCCTCCGCGTTGGAGGCGTGCAGCACTTCGTAGCCAAGGTCGCGCAGCATGTCGGCCACCAGCGCCGCGACCTGGACGTCGTCCTCCACCAGCAGCACGCAGCCCGCGTCGGTGGATCCGAGCCCCCCGCTTTTCGCCTTCGCCTCATGGTTGGCCGACAGCGGCTTGTGCGAGCGCGGCAGCATCAGCGTGATCGTGGTCCCGCGACCAGGCGTGGAATCGATCTCCACGGTGCCGCCCGACTGCCGGGCGAATCCGTAGACCTGCGCCAGCCCCAGTCCCGAGCCCTTGCCTACCTCCTTGGTGGTGAAGAACGGCTCGAACACCCGCGCCTTGACCTCTTCGGACATGCCCGCGCCGTTGTCGATCACCGACAGGCCGACGAAATCGCCCGACAGCCCGCCGCCCTGCCAGCCCGGATGGTTCTCCCCGCGCACGGTGATGGTGCCGCAAGACGCGATCGCGTCGCGGGCGTTCACCGCCAGGTTGATCAGCGCCAGTTCCAGTTCGCCCGGATCGACTTCGACCGGCCACAGGTCCGCCGCCATCCGTACCTCCACGTGCACGTCGCCGCGCAGGCTGCGGTCCAGCAGCTCCTCCATGTCATGCAGTTGCCGGGACAGGTCCACGGTCTCCGGGCGCAAGGTGTGGCTGCGCGAAAACGCGAGCAACTGCCGGGTCAGGCTGGCGCCGCGCTGCGCGGCCTGGCGCATGCCCTGCAGCATGCGCACGCGCCGCTGCGGATCCAGCGGGCGCTCGAGCATGTCCAGGCCGCCGGTGATCACCATCAACAGGTTGTTGAAATCGTGGGCGACCCCGCCGGTGAGTTGTCCCAGCGCCTCGAGCTTCTGCGCATGGCGCAGGCTTTCCTCCACGCGCGCGCGCTCGGCCATTTCCGCGCGCAGCTGCACGTTGACTTCCTGCAGCTCCATCGTCCGCGCCACCACCAGCGATTCCAGTTGCTGCGCGGCCTGTTCGCGCGCCACCAGCAACGAGTGGACCTGCAACTGCCGTTGCCTGGCGCGCAGCGCGGCCTGCATCACGCTGACCAGGGTGATGGGCTGCACCGGGCGCTCCAGCAGCGACACGTTGCCCAGCTGTTGCACCAGCTGCTGGCGCCACGCCGTCACCCTGGACTGGTCGTGGCGGCTGGTCAGGATCACGAAGGGCAGGTCCGACCACGGCGGTTGCTGCGCGGCCCAGTCCGCCAGCCGTTGCAAGGGTCGTCCGAAGAGGCCTTCCTCGGCCACGAACACCGCTTCGGGGTATTCACCCAGCTTGTCGATGAAGTCGTCGTAGTCCCGGCACAGGTCGGTGTCGATGCCGGCGCGGCCAAGCAGGTCCGCCGTGGCTCGCGCATCGCGTCCGATCGGCGCGAAGACCAGGACCCGGTTGGCGAAGGGTTCAGTCATCCGTCGCCGAATCTTCCTGCAACAACTCGGCGTTGTCGCCGAGGTAGGTAGGCGTGCCGGAGAAGATGCCGCTGAACTGGTTCAACGGCGGACCCAGGGAGATGCCGTGCGAGGTCAGCTTGAACTCGCGGATGGTGTGCTCGTGGTCGCCGCTGCGCTTCTTCACCACCGACAGCGCGCGCCGCACCGTCCCGGCGTGTTCGAAATAGCGCAGCATCAGCACCGCGTCGCTCAGGTAGCTGATGTCCAGCGGCGTCTCCATCGGTCCCACCAGCCCATGCTGGGCCAGCACCAGGATGGTGAGCACGCCCTGCTGGGCCAGGTAGCTGAGCAGCTCGTGCATCTGCAGGATCAGGAAGCGGCCATCGGGCATGGCATTGAGATAGCCGTTCAAGCTGTCGATGACGACCAGCCGCGCCCCGCCCTCTTCCACGGCGCGGCGGACGATGGAAGCGAACTCGCCGGGCGACATTTCCGCCGGATCGATCTGCTTGAAGCGGATCAGGCCGGACTGGACCGCCGGCTCCAGGTCCAGGCCCAGGGTCCGCGCCCGCGCCTCGACCGTGCCGCGACCCTCGTCGAAGGCGAAGAACGCGGTGTGCTCGCCACGGCCCGCCGCCGCGAGGGCATAGGTGAGCGCCACCGACGACTTGCCGACGCCCGCCGCGCCGATCAGCAGGGCATTGGTGCCGCGCTCCAGGCCGCCGCCCAGCAGCGCGTCGAGGTCGGCGTTGCCGCTGGGGGTGAATTCGCCCACGAACGGGCGATGGTGTTCGGCGGCGACCAGGCGCGGATAGATCTCCAGGCCGCCCTTCTGGATGGTCAGGTCGTGGAAGCCGCCACGGAAATTGATGCCGCGCATCTTCACCACGCGCACCCGGCGGCGCTCGGCGCCGTACTCGATCGCCAGTTGTTCCAGCAACACCACGCCATGGGAGATGGAATGCAGCTGCAGGTCGTTTTCGGCCGAGGTCATGTCGTCCAGCAGCACCACGGTGCAGCTGCGGCTGGCGAAGAAGTGCTTGAGCGCCAGCACCTGGCGGCGGTAGCGCAGTGAACTCTGGGCCAGCAGGCGCAGTTCGGACAGGCTGTCGATGACCACCCGGCTCGGGTTGAGCGCGCTCACCCGGTCCAGGATCAGCTTGGTGGTTTCCCCCAGTTCCACTTCCACCGGATGCAGCACGGTGATCTCGCGCTCGGGATCCAGCGTGGTTTCGGGGGGGACCAGCTCGAAGACGTCGACGTCGTCCAGCGTCCACCCATGGCGCTTGGCCACCAGCGCCAGTTCGCGCGTGGTTTCGGACAGGCTGATGTACAGGACGCGTTCGCCGCGCCTCGCGCCTTCCATCAGGAACTGCAGCGCGAGCGTGGTCTTGCCGGTACCCGGGCGCCCTTCGTAAAGGTACATGCGGTTGGCGTCGACGCCCCCGAACAGGATGTCATCCAGTCCGCGGTTGCCGGTCGAGATGCGTTCGTCCGTCTCCTCGATAATCACGTCCTGATCGCTCGGAGTATTCATCGTCGTCCTGTTCTCTTTGGAAATGGGTGATCGCAGGGTCCGTTCCAGGTGGGTGGCGCCCCTTGGTTGGCCACTAGCGGACCAGGGAGGCCACCGCTTCGAGCATCTGCCGCATGGAATAGGGCTTGGGCAGGACCTTGCCCAGCAGCTCATGCTGCAGGCCGGCGTAGCCGGTCACGGTCAGGTAGGGGATGCCCAGCCGGCGCAGTTCCGCGGCCACCGGCCACGAGGGTTGCCCGGCGAGATTGATGTCCAGGATGGCGGCATCGAACGCGCCGCGCGCCAGTTCCTGCAGCGCCGTGGGAACGTCCGCCGCCACCACCACCGAGGCCGCTTTCCCTTGCAGCAGCATTTCCTCGACGGTGAATGCGACCAGGTCGTCGTCCTCCACCAGGAGCAGTTTGAGGCCATCGAGCGTGGGGGCCATTGATCGTTCCAGGTCCGGGAGCTGGGACTATCCCGCAGGTTTCGTTAAGACCACATGGTGCCCAGGTGAGGGTGGCACGCCGAAACGGGAACCGGTGATCCCGTAGGGCGGGCCTTGGCCCACCACTGCGATGCAGCGGCCGATGCAGCGCGATTCAGCCGCGACGCGTCATCCTCGGGCCCGCCCAGACATGGGGAGGATCCGGTGATGAGAATTCTGCTTCGCAACACAGTGGTCGCCGCTGCACTGGTGGCCGCTGCCACGGCGCACGCAGGGGACGATCGTCGTCATGACGACCCTTACGGCCGCCACGACCGCGAATGGAAGAGCGAGACACGCGACGGACCGTGCGAGGTCAAGCGTGAGCGCAAGGGTGGCGATTCGTTGCTGGAGGTGAAGTGCAAGGACGGCTACGGGGCACGCTGGCACGGCGTGTGGAAGGAAGAGTTCCGCGACGGCCCCTGCATCGTGAAGATCGAGGCCAAGCGCGACGAGTACAAGGAAGAGGTCAAGTGCGACTGAGGCAGGGGAAAAAGTCCGGTGCATGAAGCTGCCAAGCCAGCATAGCCCGGGGTGCACGAAGTGAACCCCAACGTCTCCTCAGTCCCGTAGGGTGGAACCCGCGCAGCGGGTTCCGCGGAATGTGCCGCAAGCGCTCATTACGCACGTGGTGAGGCATACGGCGGATCGCCTTCAGTGGTTCCGCCTGAGGAGGTCTGCCCTCGCACGGCGTTCCGTTCGTCGGAAACATGAGACGAATCATTGCTAATGAGACATTTATCTCATTATCATCGCCGCCACCTTCCCACGAGATACCGGCATGACCCTCTCCCGCGCCGATATGGACCGCAAGATCGACGAGCACTTCGGCTTCGAAGCCAGCGACAACGTGGAGGGCGTGCTGGCCACGCTGGCCCCGGATGTCGAGCACGACATCGTCGGCTCACCCACCGGCCCGACGCGGGGCCGGGACAGCGCACGCGGTTTCTACGATCACCTGTTCGCCGACCTGGCCGACGGCAAGGTGGAAACGCTGCGGCGCCTGTATGGCGAGGACTTCCTCGTCGACGAATCGCTCTGGCGCGGTCGCGCCGTGGGCCGGCCGTTCGGCCTCGACGGCCGCGACCGGCCGCTCGAGTTCCGCCTGCTGCACGTGATGGAGTTCGCCGGCAACGGCGACATCAAGCGCGAGAACGTGTGGCTGGATCTTGCCGCGATCATCCACCAGCTGCCGCAGGACTGAGGCGGCGATGGATACCGCACCCCCGGGCCGTCCCAACCAGCGCCGGCGCACGCGCAAGGACCTGTTGCAGGCCGCCACGCGCCTGATGCGGCAGGGTAGCAAGCCGAGCCTGGAGGACGTCGCCGAGGAAGCGATGGTCTCGCGCGCCACCGCGTACCGTTACTTCCCCAAGCTCGAACACCTGCTGCTGGAAGCGGCCCTCGACGTGGCCATTCCCGAGGCCGACGCGCTGTTCGAGCGCGCTCCCAGGGACGACGCCGTCGCCCGCGTGGAACGGGTGGACGATGCACTGCACGACATGATCCTGGCCAACGAGGCGCAGCTGCGGACCATGCTGGTGCATTCGCTGCAACGCGGTATCGGCGGCGACGATGACGCCCTGCCCGCGCGCCAGAACCGCCGCTCGCCGTTGATCGAAGCCGCGCTCGCGCCAGTGCGCAAGCAGTTCAAGCCGGCCGCGCTGAAACACCTGACACATGCCCTCGCCCTGGTCATCGGCACCGAAGCCCTGGTGGTCTGCAAGGACGTGCTGCAACTCGACGACGCCGAGACACGCAAGGTGAAGCGCTGGGCGGTCCGCGCCCTGATCGAGGCGGCACGCAAGCAACCCGCCTCCGCTTGAATTCCCTTCGACAAGGTCACGCACATGAACATCGATCGCCCGCACATCGACATAGGCCCGCTGCGCGAAGCCGACCTGCCCGAAGCCGACCGCATCTTCCGCCTGGCGTTCGGCACCTTCCTCGGCCTGCCCGATCCGCTCGCTTTCGGCGGCGACACCGATTTCGTGGGCACGCGCTGGCGCGCATCGCCCGAAGCCGCGCTGGGTGCGTACGTGGATGACACCCTGGTCGGCTCCAACTTCGCGGCGCGCTGGGGCAGCTTCGGCTTCTTCGGTCCGCTCACCGTGCATCCCGATTTCTGGGACAAGGGCATCGCCCGGCGCCTGCTCACAACCACCCTGTCGCTGTTCGAGCGCTGGGGCACGCGCCACACCGCGCTGTTCACTTTCCCGCAGAGCGCCAAGCATGTCGGGCTCTACCAGGCGTACGGATTCTGGCCGCAGCAATTGACGCCAGTGATGGCCAAGCCGGTCGGCGCCGTGGCCGATGCCGGTTCCTGGCCGAACTATTCCGCATTGGACGACGCATCCCGCGTCGCATCCCTCGATGCCTGCCGCGCCCTCACCGATGCGATCTATCCCGGCCTGGATCTCATGGGCGAAATCGAATCCGCAACCGCGCAACGCATCGGCGATACCGTCCTCGTATACGACGGCGCCGGGCTGGCCGCGTTCGCGGTCTGCCACTTGGGCAAGGGCAGCGAAGCCGGCAGCAGCACCGCCTACATCAAGTTCGGCGCCGCGCGTCCCGGCCCTGATGCCGGGCTGCATTTCGATCATCTGCTTTCCGCCTGCGAGGCCCTGGCCCGCGCGCACGGCATGGAGCAGTTGGTGGCCGGCGTGAATACCGCCCGCCACGATGCGTACCGGCAAATGCTCGCCCGCGGTTTCAAGACGGTGTTGCAAGGCGTGGCCATGCAACAGGGGAACGCACCCGGCTACAACCGCCCCGATTGCTTTGTGGTCGACGACTGGCGCTAGCACGTAGGCTGGGTTGGCTCCACCAACCGAGCGCCTTTGCTTCACTTCATCGTTGCTGGGTTGATAGAGCCAACCCAGCCTGCGGGCTCCCACGGGTGCATTGGCCTTGTGGCCGTCAGAAGCTTTGTGGGGGTTGTGGGAGCCAGCGCTTCGTGGGAGCAACGTTTGTGGGAGCGATGTTTGTGGGAGCGACGTCAGTCGCGATTCCCCTCGACTTCACCGCCCCCACCCTGCTTCGCGACTGACGCCGCTCCCACACACCCCGTTGTGGGATAGGAAATTTCTGATGGGTGGGTGGGAAATCGCAGACCCCGCACTGGCTTGGCGGACTACAATCGGTGCATGCAGTACCCGTCCTTCCTCCGCCAGTCCGTGCTTCTGCTCCTGGTTGCGGCTTTTCTGCTGCCGGGCGGCAACTGGCCGTTCCGCGAGGCGGGACGGCACGAGGCCCCTGCCGCAGAGGCCATGGCGATGGACGATATGCCCTGTGGCGAAGCCATGGGGATGCAGGAACCTCCCCCTGAACCCGATCACGGCGATCCCTGCGACGAGGGTTGCTGTCCGCAATCGTCCTGCGATTTTTCCGCTTGCCTGGCGACGGGGGTCCTTCCTTCGTTCGCCTGGATGCCCACTGCGTTGCCAGCCGCTGCGCTCGTGTTTGCCTGGCACACGGCCGAACCCCCTGCACGGCCGATAGAAACCGCGCTACGACCTCCCATCGCTTGATCCCCATTCGACCCCAATAGGCTCGCTTGCCCGCGGGCCCCGTGTCGCCTTGCGCGACATTCGATGGAGAGCAAGCAATGAAATTCAAACTGGGCTGGGCAGC
>JAKFDG010000055.1:0-3133 GCA_036677285.1 Pseudoxanthomonas sp. | reverse complement strand
TACAAGGAACTGGTGGAAACCGATACCTCGGTCACCAGCGGCGACTGCACGAAGGCGGCGGCGCAGATCGCGGCGCGCCTGAAGGCGGCCGGCTTCGCCGACGACCAGATCACCCTGTTCTCCGTGCCCGAGCACCCGAAGGAGGGTGGCCTCGTGGCCGTCTATCCCGGCACCTCGACCACGCTCAAGCCGGTCCTGCTGCTGGCCCATATCGACGTCGTCGCAGCCAAGCGGGCGGACTGGGTTCGCGACCCGTACAAGCTGGTCGAAGAGGACGGCTACTACTACGCGCGCGGCATCGCCGACGACAAGATGATGGCCGCGACCTGGGCCGACACCCTGGTCCGCTTCAAGCAGGACGGCTACAAGCCGGCCCGTACCGTCAAGATCGCGCTCACCTGCGGCGAGGAAACCGACACCGCCTTCAATGGCGCGCAGTACCTCGCCAACCACAAGCGCGACCTGATCGATGCGGCGTTCGCGCTCAACGAAGGCGGTGGCGGCGACACCGACGGCAAGGGCCACATCGTCGCGCAGTCGATCCAGGTCGGCGAGAAGATCTACCAGGACTACAAGCTGGTTGCCACCAACCCCGGCGGACACAGCTCCCAGCCCGTGCGCGAGAACGCGATCTACGCCATGTCCGAGGCCCTGTTGAAGATCCGCGAACACGAGTTCCCGGCCGAATTCAGCGACACCACCCGCGTGTTCTTCCAACGCGCCGGCGCCGCGCGCAAGGACGCGATGGGCGCGGCGATGGTGGCGCTGGCCAAGGACCCCAACGACGCCAAGGCGGCGTCGGTGGTCAACACCGACAAGGGTTTCCATTCGATGCTGCGCACCACCTGCGTGGCGACCATGATGGACGGTGGCCACGCGGTCAACGCGCTGCCGCAGCGGGTCGAAGCCAACGTCAATTGCCGCATCTTCCCCGGCCATACGCCGGCGGAGATCAAGGACGAGCTGGCCGGGGTCATCGGCAATCCGAACATCTCGATCGACCTGGCACGCAAGGACAAGCCCCTGGCCAAGTCGCCCGCACTCGATCCGGCGATCATCGGTCCCATGGAGACATTGAGCGCGAAGTACTTCCCTGGCGTGCCTGTGATCCCGTCGATGTCGACCGGTGCAACCGACGGGCTCTACCTGTCGGCAGTGGGCATCCCGACCTACGGCGTGCCTGGCATGTGGGGCGATCCCGATGGCAACGGCGTCCACGGCCTCGACGAACGGCTCGAGGTGCGCTCGGTCTACGTCGGTCGCGATTACCTGTTCGAGCTGGTCAAGGCGTTGGCGGAATAAGGCACGCGCAAACTGGCGTAAGTCCCGGAAGGCGGGTCGATGTCTCCCTACCTCCGGGTCGATCCTGAAATCCGGCGGGTCGATTCTGGGACCTCCAGTTCGATTCCCCAGGCGTACCGGTTCGATTGCGGAACCTTCCGGTTCGGTTCCCTCCGTCATCCCGGCGCAAGCCGGGACCCATCGCACCGCAAGCGATGCCTGCGCACCTCTTCGCCGGCGGAACAAAAGCGTTATCCCCGCGTTTGCCTCCTTCCCACCCTGGGTCCCGGCTTGCGCCGGGATGACGGCTTTCAGTGTGTAGGGCGGGTCAAGACCGCCCCACGTTCTCTGCACCCTCGTAGGTATAGAAACCCTTGGCGTGGAATCCCGGGGGAGTCGCGCCGGCAACGAGGCGGGCAGTCGCAACCGCGTCGGTTGCGGAATGTAACGTCGCCCGTAACGCGGCGCCGCCGCTCAACGACGGTACCCAGCCTCTACACTCGCCGCATCTCCAACAGGGACCGTGCAGGATGGCCGCGACGCTGGAACTTGTGCTGGCAGCCGCCGCGATGCTGGCTTGCGCCGCCGCGCATGCCGCCGATGCGCCGCGATTCACGGCGTCGCGTTCTGGCCTTCGTCACCATCGACCCGCAAGCGCCCGGCTTCCAGTTCGTGCGCGCGGACAAGGACGGCGTGCGCAAGCTGATCGTGCGCGATGGCCAGCATGAGTACGCGTTCGACGAAGTGAAGTAAGCGGAGCGGCCCGGGTGAGTGAAGCGCGCCCGGGTCGCTTCAACCGGTTGTGTGAATTCCGGTGGCCATGCAGGAAGGTTCCGTGGTGCAATAGGCGGAAGACGGTCGTGCCATGGGCATGACCGGGTAATGGGGTTCAACTCGCAGGCCCTGCCTGCCTTATCAATGATCTGGGGAGATCTATGTTCAATCGCGTCTGCCTTGCGGCGGTGTTGTCGTTGTCCGTGTTCTGCGCGCTGGCCAAGCCCGCTGAGGTACCCACGCCCGTGGCCCAGGACTTGCCGGTGGAGCTGATCGAAGCGCAGCAGGAGATCGGGGTCACCGTGTCGCAGACGGCCAGCGCCGTGGGCATGCAGTTCGGCCTGATCGGCGCGATCATCGGCAGCGCCGTGCAGAACTCGCAGGCCAAGAAGGCCGAAGAAGCCGTGGTCCCGTTGCGCAACCTGCTGGTGGATTACCACTTCAACCAGCGCGTGCAGGACGTGCTGCAGCCCAAGCTGGTTTCCGGTGGTCTGTCGCCCAACCCGACCCTGACCGTCATGCCCACCGCATGGGAGGCGCACGATGCGCAGCAGTCGGCCAAGCTGCCGCCGTACGCGATGGTGCTGACCCCGCGCTACTCGATGGACAGCGACTTTTCGGTGTTGTCGGTCAACCTGCTGGTGCAGGTGGTGGACCGGACGGTCAAGTCGAACGGCAAGATCAAGGCGGTGCCGCGGGTCAGCCACAACTACTCCTTCCATTTTCCCATGCAGGGCGCGCGCAGCGAGGACCCGGTGCAGGACTGGGTCGCGCTGGGTTCGGCCGGCCTGGCGCAATTGCTGGAGCAGGGCATCGCCCAGACCACGGACATGCTGGTGCAGGACTTCTCCGCCGAAGGCCGTAGCTGGTGGAACACGAAGCCGCCGGTCGAGTCGGTGAGCGTGGGCGGCACCCTCTACAAGGGCCAGTCGGTCCGCAAGGGCGAAGGCTGGGCCTGGGTGCGCACCGGCAAAGGCTTCATGCAAGCCGTGCAGGGCTACCAGCCGCTGACGGCAGGCGTGCTGCCCGCCATGCCGGAAATTGCGACCGCGACCGTGGTGGCGGCTGCGCCGGCACC
>JAKFDG010000054.1:0-5032 GCA_036677285.1 Pseudoxanthomonas sp. | reverse complement strand
GGCGGCAAGCCGTCCGTGGTCGTGGTCAACAGCGCCAGCGACGCCCACAGCAGGATCGCCAGCAACCCGCTCAGCGTCGCCGCCTTCGTCGATGGCATGTGGAGTCCGGTCAGGCCGGCAGCGCGATGTCGGCGAAACTGGTCACGCGCGGATGACCATGCGCGGCTTCGCCTTCGCGCGCTTGAGGATAGTCCTCGCGGCGGTCGATCAGCACGGTCTGCGTTCCGGCTTCGCGTGCGGCGTCCAGCTCTTCCACGACGTCGGACAGGAACAGGATGTCGGTGGCATCGACGCCGATCTCGCCGGCGATGCGCCGATAGCTGTCCGCCTCGCGCTTGCCGCCGACTTCAGTGTCGAACCAGCCTGAAATCAACGGACCCAGGTCTCCGGCATCGCTGTGACCGAAGAACAGCTTCTGCGCCGGCACCGATCCGGACGAGTACACGTACAGCGGCAATGCCTGCGCATGCCACGCCCGCAGGGCGGGTGCCGCATCCGGGTAGATGTGCGCGGTGAAATCCGCGTCGTCGTAACCGGCCTGCCAGATCATGCCTTGCAGGGCCTTGAGCGCGGTGTGCTTGCGGTCCTGGTCGATCCATCCCTGCAGGGTCTCCACGATCACGTCGTCGCTGCAGATGCTGCCGTGTTCCATGGCGACGTGGTCCAGCCAGCGGCGTACTTCCGGATCGTCTCGGCGCTTGGCCACGAAGCCGGGCAGGGCGCGGCGCGCATACGGAAAAAGCACGTCCTTGACGAAGGAAATGCTGCTGGTGGTGCCCTCGATGTCGGTGAGGATGGCGCGGATGGACATGGTGTGCCTTGCGGGTTGGATTCGGTAGCCGGCCTCACGCGGGTAACAGCTCGCACGGTGCCTTGCGTCGCGCGCTGCGGCGCGTTGAGCAGTTTGGTTACTGGGAATCCTCGCGACGCGGCTCATAGCGGGGGAATCTCTGCGCGATATCTTCGCCGGTGAAGTGCCCCACCCAGCCATCCGGCTCGGTGAAGAAACGGATGGCGATGAAGCTGGGCGCTTCGCCCATGTCGAACCAGTGCAGGGTGCTGTCGGGCACGGCGATCAGGTCGTCCTGCACGCATTCGATTTCGTAGACCTTGCCGCCGACGTGCAGGGTGAACAGGCCCGAGCCGGCGACGAAGAAACGCACTTCGTCTTCCTTGTGGTAGTGCTCGTCCAGGAACTTGGCCCGCATCGCCTCGCGTTGCGGGTTGTCCGGCGCGATGCTGACCACGTCCACGGTCTTGAAGCCGCGTTCGGCCACCAGCCGGTCGATGTCGGTCTTGTACGCGGCCATGACTTCTTCCGGCGAGGCGCCGGGGGCGAGGGCATGCGCCGCTTTCCAGCGTTCGAAGACAACGCCGACCTTGAACAGTTCGGTGGCGATGAAATCGGGGTCGTAGCTGGCGAATTCCGGAGTGTCCGGTTCGTTCTCGTTGAAAATGCGAAGGCGGCTCATGGCAGTGGGGCTCGGATGTTCAGCAGGGGGAAAGCGTAGCAAACGCGACTGACGCTGCCCGTAACGGCCGCGGAACGCAGTGATGCGGGCGTCGGTCAGCCCCGGCAGCCGAGCTTGCGCAGTTCCAGCTCGCAATGGAACAGGAATTCGAACGCTTCCAGGTGCCGGCGCGCCTCGGCCATGTCGCGGCCCCAGGCATAGAGGCCGTGGCCGTCGATCAGGTAGCCCCACAGCGGCTGGCGGTCGAGCAGGGCGTCGACCTGTGCGGCCAGCGTGGGCATGTCCTGGGTGTTGGCGAACACCGGTACGTCGATGGCGGTCTCGTGGGTGGTGTTGCCGTGGAAGGCCTTCAGCAGCTCGTAGCCTTCCAGGCGGATGTGCCCGGCGCCGGCGAACAGGCGCGAGGCGATGGTCTGCACCGGGGAATGGGTATGCAGCACGCAACCGATCTCGGGGAAGCGGCGATACAACTGGGTATGCAGCAGGGTTTCGGCCGAGGGGCGGTGCTCGGTGGCGACGCCGTGGCCGTCGAAGTCGACCACCATGATGTCGTCCGTAGTCAGTTTGCCCTTGTCGCGCCCGGACACGGTGATTGCGGCGTGGTGGTCATCCAGACGGCGCGAAAAGTTGCTGCTGGTGGCGGGTGTCCATCCGGCCAGCGCCAGTTCGCGCACGTTGGCGATGATTTCCTGCGCCAGTTCCTGCAGGCGGGCGTGGTTGTAGGGCAGTGCGCTCATGCGGTGAGTCTACAAAACCCGGGCGACAAACGAAAACGGCGCGAAAATCCGCGCCGTTTTCTTCTTGCTTGCCCGTTCGATCAGGCTTGCGGGCCTTCGTGGAACGACGGTTCCGGCTCCAGCCTGGCGTCCGCCGCTGCCTTGTGCGCGACGCTGCCAGGCGCCAGTTCGCTCTTGCGATAGCCGTAGAAGGCATAGACCAGCGCACCGATGACGGCCCAGCCGAAGAACAGGCTGATCGTGTACAGCGACAGATTGAGGAACAGCAGGATGCAGCCCAGTACCGCCAGCGGGCCGATCAGCCAGACCATGGGCGTGCGGAATGGACGCGGCCGGTCGGGTTGGGTCTTGCGCAGCACCATCACGCCGATGGACACCATCATGAAGGCGAACAGCGTGCCGGAGTTCGAGATGTCCGCCAGGATGCCCACCGGGAACAGCGCCGCGAACAACGACACGAACAGACCGGTGATGATGGTGACCACATGCGGTGTGTGGAAGCGCGGATGCACCTTCGAGAGGATGCCCGGCAGCAGGCCGTCGCGCGACATCGTGAAGAAAATGCGGGTCTGACCATAGATCATCATCAGGATGACCGAGGGCAGGGCGAGTGCGGCGGCGATGCCGATGGCATTGCCCCAGCCGGCGAAACCGAGCATGCGCAGCACGTGGGCCAGCGGCTCGTTGCTGCAAACCAGCTCGGTGCTGCCCTTGCAGGCCGCAGCCAGCTCGGGTGTGCCCGGATGCAGCGCAACGCCGTTGGCGTCCATCATCGGCTGCGCGCCACCGGCGCCGACCGCGCCGTAGCTGACCAGCATGTAGAACACGGTGCATACGGCCAGCGAGGCGATCAATCCGATCGGGATGTTGCGATTGGGGTTCTTGGTCTCTTCGGCGGCGGTCGATACTGCATCGAAGCCGACATAGGCGAAGAAAATCGAGGCAGCGGCGCCGAGCACGCCGATGCCGCCCAGCGGACTGCCCCAGCCGGTCGGGAAGAACGGCTTGAAATTGGCGTCCTGTGCAGCCGGCACGGCGATGATGATGAAGGCGGTCAGCGCGATCACCTTGATCATCACCAGCACGGCGTTGACCTTGGCGGACTTGGAAGTGCCGATGACCAACAGCAAGGTCACCAGCAGCGAGATCAGGAAAGCCAGCAGGTTGAAGGTACCGCCGGCGTAGGGCCCTGACCGCAACGCGTCGGGTAGCGCGTATCCGGCGCTGGCCAACAGCCCGTTCATGTAGCCGGACCAGCCAACCGCCACTGCGCCGGCCGCCACGGCGTATTCGAGCACCAGCGCCCAGCCCACGGTCCATGCCAGCGCTTCGCCCATCACCGCATAGGTATAGGTGTAAGCGGAACCGGAGACCGGCACCATCGCCGCCAGTTCGGAGTAGGCCAGTGCTGCCAGGCCGCAAACCACGGCGGCGATGACGAAGGCGAACATCATCGCGGGCCCGGCCTTCTGACCGGCTTCGGCGGTCAGTACGAAGATGCCGGTGCCGATGATGGCACCAATGCCGAGCATGGTCAGTTGGAAGGCGCCGAGCTGTCGCACCAGCGACTTCTTCTCGGCGGTGGCAAGGATTTGGTCGAGCGGCTTGACGCGCCAAGATGACATTCAGTGTTCCCCAGTGCCGTGAGATGTAGGCCGTACCCGGCTCCTGATGGCCGGGACGGGACTGCCGAACCTTACCCGTCACACTTTGGTCGCACAAGCGCCGCAAGCGTCCGGGCGGCGATAATGGCAGCCTGAACAGGGAGCAGGAACACGCGAAAACCATGACGCAACCGATGCAGACCATGCTGCCTTTGGCGGCACAACTGAGCGAGTATTTGTGGCGCTGGCCGGCCGAGGCGGCAACGGTGCAGGAGTTCCTTGCCTTGCTGGAAGATCCGCAGGATCCCTTCGTTCGCGAACGCCTGGACGGACACTTCACCGGTGCGGCCTGGCTGGTCAGCGCCGATGGCGAGCGCATCCTGATGACCCATCACCGCAAGCTGGAGCGCTGGCTGCAACTGGGCGGGCATGCGGACGGCGATCGCGACATGGCGCAGGTGGCACTGAAGGAAGCCGAAGAGGAATCCGGATTACCTTCGCTCACCGTCGAAGCCGATGCGATCTTCGACCTGGACCGCCACTGGATCCCCGAACGCAAGGACGTGCCTGGCCACTGGCACTACGACGTGCGTTACGTGGTCCGCGTGGGCACCGACGAGAATTACCTGGTCAGCGACGAATCGCATGACCTGGCGTGGCGGCCGATCGCGGAAGTGGCGCAGGATCGGGATGAATCGTTGAGCCGCATGGCGCGCAAGTGGTTAGCCAGGTCATAGACGCGACTGTGGGAGCGACGTAAGTCGCGATGCAGGATTGCCGGAAGAACCCATCGCGACTTACGTCGCTCCCATAACTTCTGTCAGTAGAGAACGCGGGTACGCAGTGTCCCGGGGATCGCCATCAATGCATCCTTCAGCTCCACGGCCTGCGCTTCGGTCGCCGACACGTCGATCACCACATAACCGACCTTCGCGTCGGTGCGCAGGAACTGGCCGTCGATGTTGATGCCGTGCTTGCTGAAGATGTCGTTGACCTGCGACAGCACGCCCGGCACGTTGCGGTGGATGTGCAGCATGCGGTGGCTGGCGGCGTGCTCGGGCAGGGTCACTTCCGGGAAATTGACCGCCGACAGGGTGGAGCCGTTGTCGCTGTAGCGGATCAGCTTGGCCGCGACCTCGATGCCGATGTTGTCCTGCGCCTCCAGCGTGCTGCCGCCCACATGCGGGGTCAGGATCACGTTGTCCTTGCCGGCCAGCGG
>JAKFDG010000053.1:0-3133 GCA_036677285.1 Pseudoxanthomonas sp. | reverse complement strand
GCGCTACAAGAACGACCTGACCCTGGTCGCGGCCGCTTACAACGCCGGCATCGGCGCGGTCACCCGTTATCGCGGCGTGCCGCCGTACGTGGAAACACAGGCTTACGTGGAAAAAGTGCAGGCGCTGTACCAGCGTTATCGCGAAGCCATGGGGCACGGGCCGCTGAAACCGGCGGACTCGACGCCGCAGGGGCAGAAATAGGCACGATCGATCAGGTCAGTGCCGATGAGGTTTCGTAGGGCAGTACGGTTGCGCCGGTCGCCAGGATCGCCGCCTCCACGTCGGGCAGGTGGGTGTCCTCTTCCGCATCGATGACCAGCAGGATCTTCCCGGCTTCGATTTCCGTTTCGAACTTCCGGCGAATGGGATCGGGCACCGAAGAACCCACCAACGCAGATACCCAGGTCCCGACCAGGGCCCCCCCTACGGTCATGATCGCCGCGCCCGCCAGAGTCACGCCCAAAGGCGGGAAGGCGATCGCGACCAGTCCGGCCAGCAGGCCCATGCCGCCGCCGGCGGCCGCGCCACGCAGGGCCGCGGGCATGAAGTCGGTGACCGCGTCCTTGCGGTGGTCGGGGATGGCGTCCAGTTCGATGTCGGCACGCGCGATGAGGGACAGGTTGTCGTCCGGAAGCCCGGCACCGCGGGCGGCGAGGATGGCGTCCTGGGCGGCGGCGAGATCGGGGACGCTGAATACGTGGCGGGTCTTCATGAACACCTCCCTTTTCGCATCCTTCACCTTTACTCGTGCCATGGTTATTCATGCGTGACGGATCGCAGCCGCTGCGGATAATCCCGGGCTGGCCTCCATCGACGCATTGCCCAGGTTGCCCAGGGACCCCACGCATGCTGCCCATCGAATCGATCCAGTGCCCGTACTGCGGGGAATCCATCGACATCGTCATCGACGATTCCGTGGACCAGCAGCAGTACGTCGAGGACTGCCATGTGTGCTGCCGGCCGATCAATATCGCGGTGAGCGTGGACGAGGGTGGTGAAATCGCCGTGCAGGCCTGGGCGGAGAACGAGGCCTGAGCCTTGCGTCACCGGATTCCGGCAATCGCTTCCGATTCGATGACATGCAGTCCGGGCTGCGGCGCCAGCGCTGCATGCAGTAAGGTGGCGGCGACCTGTTCTGCGGGCACCACGCGATAGCGGCGCGGCAGCACGGGGGCGATCGCGTCCAGCAGTTTCATGCCCAGGTATTCCACAGCTCGGCGTTGCTCGCGCAGGCCGCCCAACAATCCAGGACGGACGAAAGTGAGCGAGTCGAATCCGAGCGTGGCCAGGTCGCGCTCCAGTTCCCCCTTGGTGCGTGAATAGAAGATGCGCGAGCCGGGGTTCGCCCAGGTTGCCGAAGTGAGCACATAAGTGGCAGCGCCCGCCTGCTGCGCCAGGTGCGCGACCGCCAGCGGGTACGCGTAATCCACCTTGCGGAATGCGGCCTGCGAACCGGCCTCGCGGATCGTCGTGCCCAGGGTGCAGATCACCGCATCCACCGACCACCATCCGGCGTCCCCGGGCAGGCGCTCGAAATCCACCACCGGGTTCTGCAGCCGTGCATGCGTGGGCAGGGCGCGGCGCGTGGGCGCGATCACTGTGCTTACGCGTGGATCGGCCAACGCCAGACGCAGGGCCGCCTGGCCCACCAACCCGCTGGCGCCGGCCAGCAGCAATCTCGTCATGGCGCGCTCGTGAAGAGGGGAAGTCGGCGTCCAGCGTGCGCGATCCGATGTCCGGTTGGCAATTGTTCAGCGCGGGTTTCATGAATGGACCGCCGCGCGGATGATGGAAAACAGCCTTGGTCCCAAGCGAAAACGGCGATTGCATCACGCAGGTAATACAAGGATTACTTCGTGCTCACGGATAGATAACGAAGTGGTTAGACGATCACGCGGGCCTTGTGGTTAACGCTGCGTGGAGGCGCGGATTCCGCAGCATGTTTGATTCAGCACGACATGCGCATTGTCCGTTTCGTGCGATTGGTACGCACTCCCAAACTCTATACGGAGCAAAAGACGATGAACAACCGCAACCGCAAGCCCCTGATCGGCCTGATCGCCCTGTCCGCTGCGCTGGCCATGCCGATGGCTTTCGCCCAGAGCGACACCGAAGCCCAGGCCGCACAGCCGCAGGCCCAGGCCGAGCAGCCGACGCCGACCGAATCCGCGACGCCGACCGAAAGCGCCACCGGCGCCTCGGTGCAGTCGACCGAACAGACCAGCGCCACCGCCGGCAGCGCCGGCAAGCAGGGCTGGGAAGAAGTGGATGCCGACAAGGACGGCGCCATCAGCAAGCAGGAAGCCTCGAGCAATGCCGGTCTTTCGCAGATCTTCGACAAGGCCGATGCCGACACCGACGGCAAGCTGACGGCCGATGAATACAAGGCGTTCGTGAGCAAGAACTACGGCGAGCCGAAGACCAAGTAAGCGCTCCGGTGGTAATCGGTATCGTGTAGGACGGAAAGGGCGGCGCGAGCCGCCCTTTCTTTTTTCGCAATTCGCACATTCCATTCCCCGGCCCCACGCTGTTGCTATCCTGCCATCCAGGCGAAGGAGTGATGGCAATGGGCGGGATCATCAGCTGGGTCGGGTTCGATGGCGACGACACGCTTTGGAAAAGCGAGGATTACTACCGCGCCGCCGAACTCGAGTTCGAAAGCATCATCGGCCAGTACATCGACCTGACCGACTCCCGCAGCCTGCAGCACCTGCTGGAAGTCGAACGCCGCAACCTGCGCGTGTTCGGCTACGGCGCCAAGGGCATGACCCTGTCGATGATCGAATCGGCCGTGCAGCTGACCGGCGAACGCATCAGCGCACGCGATATCCACCGGGTGATCGAGATCGGCCGCGCCACCCTGCAACATCCGGTGGAACTCATCGATGGCATCCGCGAAGCCGTTGAGGCCATCGCCGCTGAGCACGAGATCGTGCTGATCACCAAGGGCGACCTGTTCCACCAGGAATCCAAGATCGAGAAATCAGGACTGGCCGACCTGTTCCAGCGCATCGAAGTGGTGTCGGAGAAGGACACGACCACCTACCAGCGCGTGCTGCGCGAACTCGGCGTTCCCGCCAGCCGCTTCGTGATGATCGGCAACTCCTTGCGCTCGGACATCGCCCCGGTGGT
>JAKFDG010000052.1:0-1500 GCA_036677285.1 Pseudoxanthomonas sp. | reverse complement strand
CGCTTCGCCGCGGAAGGTGTGCAACTTCTCGTAGGCATGGGTGTAGGCCTCCTGGACCACGTCCTCGGCCTCGGCATCGTCGTTGACCACGCCGCGCGCCACGCGGAACAGGCGCTGGTTGCAGCGTTGCATGATGTGGCGGAAGGCCTCGCGATGGCCGTCCTGCGCCAACGCGACCAGCGCCTGGTCGTCCAGGCGGGCATAGTCGATGGCGAGTGCATTGGGCGCGGTCATGGAATCCTCCTTCTACACCCATCGGATGTACGCGGGCGTGTGAGGTTCCCGGCCTGCGAAAGCGCCGGGATCTCACGCCAGCGATACACATGGCGTCCGACAATCGCCCGGAACCTGATGCGGCTTGCCTCATCCAATGCACGCAACCCGCCCGCGCTGGCCGCAGGGGCATCGCATTCGGGCAGATCGAAGGAGGCACCGCCGTGTCCCAATCCGACACCCCACCACCAGGTCCCGATCTCGCACTCGGCGTGCCGCTGTCTGACGTGCCCACCACCGGCGCGCTCGCCGGCCATGTCGACGGTGAGCCGGTGCTGCTGGCGCGGCTGGACGACGGGATCTTCGCCGTCGGCGGTGCCTGCACCCATTACGGCGCGCCGCTGGCCGAAGGACTGGTCGGCAATGGTGAGATCCATTGTCCCTGGCACCACGCCTGCTTCAATCTGCGCACCGGCGCGGCGTTGAAGGCGCCGGCGTTCGCGGCGTTGGCGACATGGCGGGTGGAGATCGTCGGCGACAACGTCTTTGTGCGTGAGCGGATCGAGACGGCCGGGACGAAGGCCGCTCCCCTCGATACACCTGCGCCTCCGCAACGCATCGTGATCATCGGCGGCGGCGCGGCTGCGTTCGCCGCGGGGAACCGGTTGCGTGGCTTGGGTTACGACGGGCAACTGACGATGCTGAGCGCGGATGCCGATGCGCCCTGCGACCGGCCCAACCTTTCGAAGGACTACCTCGCCGGCACCGCACCGGAGGACTGGATTCCGCTGCAGTCCGACGACTTCTACACGGAGCGCAACATCGACCTGCGCCTGTCCTGCGAAGTCGCCGCGATCGACACCGCGTCGCGCGAAGTCCGCACCCGCGCCGGTGAAAGCTTCGGGTACGACGCCCTGCTCATCGCCACCGGCGCCGAGCCGGTGCGCCTGCCGCTGCCGGGCTTCGACCTGCCCAACGTATTCGCCCTGCGCTCGCTGGCCGATGCGCGCGCGATCATCGCCGCCGTGGCCGAGGCGAAATCGGTCGCGCTGGTCGGCGCCGGCTTCATCGGCATGGAAGCGGCCGGCGCGCTGCGTTCGCGCGGACTCGCAGTGCATGTGGTCGCGCCCGAGGAAGTGCCGATGGAGCGCGTGCTAGGACGCGAGTTCGGCGACTTCGTCACCGGGCTGCATCGCGACCATGGGGTGGTGTTCCACCTGCAGGTCAGTGTCACCGGCTACGACGGCAAGCTGCTCACGCTCGATGACGGAACTTCGATTCCTGCCG
>JAKFDG010000051.1:0-6831 GCA_036677285.1 Pseudoxanthomonas sp. | reverse complement strand
GACGGCGCGCCCATCCCCGGCAGTTACTGGGGCGATCCCGAAGCCGGGGTGATCGGCAACGTGGTGCATGCGCGCGGCGATACGCCGGTGCACTCCCTGCTGCACGAAGCCTGTCACCTGATCGTGTTGCCGCCCGAGCGCCGGGCGCAAGTGCACACCGACGCCACCGATTCGGATATCGAGGAAGACGCCACCTGCTACCTGCAGATCGTCCTCGCCGATGAATTGCCGGGCGTGGGTAGCGAGCGCCTGATGGCGGACATGGATGCCTGGGGTTATTCGTTCCGCCTGGGGAGCACGCAGGCGTGGTTCGAGCGCGATGCGGAGGACGCGCGCGCGTGGTTGCAGGAAAAGAACCTGCTCGGCTGAGCGATTCACGTCCCGCTCGCTTATCGGGCAAACTCGCAGACATGGTTGCGCAACCCGAGCCACACCAAATCGGCAATGACTGGCAAGGCCTCGAGATAATCTCCCGCGGCGCCAACCGCCTGTGCGCGCGCGACCCGGCGACACCCAGGTACTGCCTGAAATTCGAACTCCCGCCAGCAGAGCGCACCAAGGTCGGAACACGCCAGATGTTTCGCCGCTGGCTGGCGCGACGCTTTGCATTCCTTGGCGAAAACCGCACCGAACTGCGCGCCTACCGCAAGCTGCGCGAACGACTGGGCGATCGCACCGATGGCTATCTCGCCACCTGCCACGACCTGGTCGATACGCCCTGGGGCCGGGCGTTAAGTTGCGATTGCGTGCTGCAGGAAGACGGCCACCCCGCGCGCAGCCTGTACCAGCACCTGTTCAAGGACCCGATCCATCCAGCCGCGGCCCTGTGCGGCGCGGTCAACCGCTTCGAAGGCTGGCTAATACGCCACGACGTTCCTCTGTTCGACCTCAACGCCGGCAACTTCGTGGTCGTGGCACGGGGCGATGCGCTCGAACTGGTGTGCATCGACACCAAATCGGTATTGAGCGGCAAGGAGATCCTGCCGTTCTCGCGCTGGTCGCGGCGCTTGATGCACCGCAAGATCGCGCGTCGCTGCCAACGCCTGCGGCAGCGCATCATCACCACGCTGCCGGACCACCCGGCGCTTGCAGGACACGCCCCGCCACACTAGCCTTCCGGTTCCTGCGCCCGCCGCGCCCAGCCCAAGGATTTCCCGTGAAGCAACGCCACCTCCTGCTTACGCTCGCCATCGGTGCGTGCCTGATCCCGCTGGCCGCCTGCAAGAAGGAGCCGACCGAGCCCGCGCAGACCGCGGCGACGCCCGCCGCACCCAAGGGCGAAACCGCCAATCAATTCATCGCCCGCGTCAACGACGAATATCGCAAGCTCTACCCGGAGATCAACGCCGCGCAGTGGCTGTCTTCCACCTACATCAACGACGACAGCCAGATGCTGGCCGCCAAGGCCAACGAGCGTTACCTGTCGCAATTGAACGGCTGGATCGAACAGGCGAAGAAGTTCGAGGGCCAGAAGATGTCGCCCGAAACCGCGCGCGCCATCCACCTGCTGAAGCTGGCCACGTCGATGCCGGCGCCCAAGGATCCGGCCAAGCTGGCCGAACTGACCCAGATCGCGACGAAGATGGAAGGCATGTACGGCGCCGGCAGCTACTGCACCGGCGAAGGCGAAGCAAAGCAGTGCCTCCAGCTCGGCGAACTGGAGGACGTGCTGCGCAGCAGCCGCGACTATGACAAGCAGCTCGATGCCTGGCAGGGCTGGCACACCATCGCCCAGCCGATGCGCAAGGACTACACGCGCTTCGCCGAACTGGTCAATGAAGGCGCCAAGGAGATGGGTTTCACCGACACCGGCGAGATGTGGCGCAGCGGCTACGACATGACCCCGGCCGAAATCGCGGCCGAGACCGACCGCCTGTGGGGCCAGGTGAAGCCGCTATACGAACAGTTGCACTGCTACACCCGCACCAAGCTGGAGGCGGAGTACGGCAACGAGAAGGGCCAGGTCAACGGCCTGCTGCCCGCGCACCTGATGGGCAACATGTGGCAGCAGGACTGGGGCAACCTGTGGGACATGCTGGAACCGTACAAGGGCGCCGGCAGCCTGGACATCACTGGTGCGCTGGAGAAGCAGTACCAGGCCGACTATGCGAACCAGCTGGCCAAGGCCGGCCCGGGTCCGGCCCCGGGCAAGTTGTTCGAAGTGGAACGCGCGGCGCAGCTGGATGTCGCCAAGCAGATGACCGAACGCGCCGAGGATTTCTACGTGTCGCTGGGCATGCCCAAGCTGCCGGACAGCTACTGGCAGAAGACCCAGTTCATCAAGCCGCTGGACCGCGACGTTGTCTGCCATGCCAGCGCCTGGGACATGAACATGGCCGGCGACGTGCGCACCAAGATGTGCATCAAGCCCAACGAGGAAGACTTCACCACCATCTACCACGAGCTCGGCCACATCTATTACGACCTGGCCTACAACAAGCAGCCACCGCTGTTCCAGGGCGGCGCCAACGATGGTTTCCACGAAGCCATCGGCGACACCATCGTGCTGGCGATGACGCCCAAGTACCTCAACTCCATCGGCATGGTCGGCACGCCGCAGCAGGGCGAAGAGGCGTTGATCAATTCGCAGATGCGCATGGCCCTGGCCAAGGTCTCGTTCCTGCCGTTCGGGCTGATGATCGACCGCTGGCGCTGGGGGGTGTTCGATGGCTCGATCAAGCCGGAGAACTACAACCAGGCCTGGTGGGAACTGAAGGCCAAGTACCAGGGCGTGGCCCCGGTGACGCCACGCGGCGAGGATTTCTTCGACCCGGGCGCCAAATACCACGTCCCCGGCAACACGCCGTACACGCGCTACTTCCTCTCGCATGTCCTGCAGTTCCAGTTCTACAAGGGCCTGTGCGACGCGGCCGGCTACAAGGGCCCGTTGTACGACTGCAGCTTCTACGGCAACAAGGTTGCCGGGCAGAAGTTCTGGGCGATGCTGGAGAAAGGCTCCAGCCAGCCGTGGCAGGCCACGATGAAGGAACTCACCGGGAGCGACAAGGCCGATGCAAGTGCGGTGCTGGAATACTTCGCTCCGTTGCAGACCTGGCTCAAGCAGCAGAACGAGGGCAAGACCTGCGGCTGGCAGGCGCCGGCGGCGGCCACGCCCGCATCCAAACCCAACCAGGGTTGAGAAAATCGCAGCACTGCTAGACGAAGGGCCGGCATGAACCGGCCCTTCGCAGTTTCAGCTCTGCCCGACGATGGCACGACGCGTACTTCCGCCGCTCGGGACTTGAAGTTGGACTATATTTGCAACCTGCCTGGAAATGCCGATGCAAACCGGGAAGGAAAGAATCCACGCCGGCCCGCCGTGAACGACTGCTGCGCTTTTTCTTGCGCTGCAGTGGCTCGCCGCCGGCCGGGGTTTCAAACTGATACGGGGACTGAGAATGCACAGCCTTGCCAAGAGTTTTTTCGTACTGGTTCTTCTTGGCTGGAGTTGCGCCGCCTGGTCCGCGCCAGGCCACTACATCGTGGTGACGGTGGATGCCCAAGGACAGGTTCACCCCGTGTACTACAGGGCCGTCGAACTGGCCGAACGGCGTCCGGCCAGCTCTTCACAACTGAAACTCGCCCAGTCCGACCCGGAAAAACTCCTGGCCACCGTCGGCACCTGGAGCGAAGTCGCCGAAGCGCCGCGCTTCCTGCGTGGTGAATTCGCTAAGAACGGCATATCCGGCAAGATCGAGTCGTATCGGGTCCGGGCCACGGATCGCGCTTTCGCCCTGCGCATCCCCGCACACGCCGGCAATACAGTCGAATTGAAATTCCTGGGCGCAAGATCACAGTTTCGTCTCGATCAGCTGGCTTCGAAGTCGCAGCAGTTGCCGCTCGGCAGCCAAAAGATCCTGCCAATGACCCAACCTGCTCCGAACCCGTCGAACCGGGTCGACATCCTTGTGATGGGTGATGGCTACCAGGCGTCCGAGCAAGCGACCTTCAACGCCCATGCCGAGGGCCTGCGGGCGACGATGTTCGGCTTCACTCCCTACAGGGAATACGCGAACCTGGTGAACTGGAACAGCTACTTCGTTGCGTCCAGCCAGTCGGGCGCCGACCACCCGCCCTACCAGGCCGAATGCACCGAGACCAGCTGTTGCGCGGACACCACTGCGCAGACAGACCCGCGTGCCGGCTTGTTCGTCAACACTGCATTCGACGGGAAGTTCTGCACCTCGCAGATCCACCGGCTTGCGACCGTCAACAGCAGCAAGGTACTGGCGGCGGCCAGTGCCCGTCCTGATTGGGACCAGATCATCGTCATCCTCAACGACCCGGTTTATGGCGGCGCTGGCGGTGGTATTTCGGTCGTGAGCGCCAATGGCTCTTCGGACCTGGTCGCTGTCCATGAATATGCCCATACCTTCCATGGCCTTGCGGACGAATACACCTCTCCCTACCCCGGCTACCCTGCCTGCGACGACGTAAGCGGCGGGCCGCCTTGCGCAGCCAACGTCACCAATCAGACCACGCGTTCGCTGATCAAATGGAACAGCTGGCTGACCCCGGGCATCGTTATCCCGACCCCTGCTGGAACGGCGGGAATCGGTTTGTTCGAGGGCGCACGCTACCAGACGTCCGGAATGTATCGCCCAGCGAATACGTGCGGGATGCGGGACCTTGGAGCGCCATTTTGCGCGGTCTGCTCCCAGGCCTATGTGCTCAAGCTGTACAGCGGCGGCTTCGGCGCGCCCGCAAACGGGATAGACCTGATTGAACCCGGCAGCGAAATCCCTGCTTTTGCCACGCCCGTGAACTACGTCCTGGGCTCCTCCGTCAACTTTCGCGCAACGGTGCTGAGACCTACCCCCGATACCACTTCGATGCAGTGGTACTTGGATGGCCAACCGATCGCCGGCGCGACCGGTCCAAGCTATGACTTCAAGCAGACCAGCGCCTTTTCGTCCAGTCGGATACTCGAACTGCGCGTCATCGATAACACGCCACTGGTGAAAATCGCCATGGCCGGTTCCTTGCTGCTCCACTCGCGCACCTGGAACATCCGCATGGGCTCGGTGCCCGGCGATTTCGACGGCGACCGCAAGGCCGACCTGCTGTGGCGCCATGGCGTATCGGGCTCCAATTCGATGTGGCGTTCGGCTAATTCGACGCAGGTGCAGACCGTGCGCGCGATTACCGACGTGGCGTGGGTCGCCGCGGGCGTAGGCGATTTCAACGGCGACGGCAAGGCCGACATCCTCTGGAACCACAAGAACACCGGCGCCAATGCCGTGTGGTACTCGGCCAATCACCTTACCGCCCAGAACCTGACCACGGTTACCAACCTGACCTGGAAGATCGTCGGCGTCGGCGATTTCGATGGCGATGGGAAATCGGACATCCTCTGGCGCAACACCACCACCGGGGCCAATGCGTATTGGCGCTCGGGCAACTACGCCACCCAGGTGATCGTGCGTGAAGTCACCGATGTGGCCTGGCGGGTGGCCGGGGTCGGCGATTTCAACGGCGAGGGCAAGGCGGACATCCTCTGGAACCACAGGAACACCGGCGCCAATGCGTTGTGGTTCTCGGCCAATCCGGCCACCGCACAGAACCTGACCACCGTCACCAACCTGGCCTGGAAGATCGTCGGCGTGGGCGACTTCGATGGCGACGGCAAGGCCGACATCCTCTGGCGCAATAGCACCACCGGGGCCAATGCGTACTGGCGTTCCGGCAGCTACGCCACCCAGGCGGTGGTGCGCGAGATCACCGACGTGGGCTGGAAGGCCGCCGCGGTGGGCGATTACAACGGCGACGGCAAGGCCGATGTGATGTGGCGCCATTCTTCCACCGGCGCCAACGCCGTGTGGTATTCGGCCAACCACGCCACTGCCCAGAACCTGTCGGGCATTGCCGACCAGAACTGGAAGCTGATGCCGCTGGCCAGTCCCTGAGCGGTATCCGTGCCCTTTCCGGGACATCATTCATTCACTTACCCGGACTCCCTTGGTGCGCTCAAGGTCACGCAAACAGGCATTGCAATATCCGCCGCAGACCTGGCTGAAGCAGCAGAACGAGGGCAAGACCTGCGGCTGGCAGGCACCGGCAAGCGCACCCGCCAAGCCCGCCGCAGCCACTGGGCAAGGATGACTTGGAAAGTGCCCTTCTTCATGAAGGCCGGCGCATGCCGGCCTTTTTTGTTGGCTGTTCCTGCTGCTACAGTGCCCTGCCGATTGGCCTGGTTTTCCATTCAGCCAATCGGCATCCCGTCATTTTCGTTTCTGGTTTCCAGTCACAAGGAACGTATCCGTGAAGTCCCGCCCATCCCCGGTTCTCCTGTTGGCCTGCCTGTTCGTCTGCGGCCTTTCCGCCATTGCCCTACCCGCCTCCGCCGAACGCGTCTCCAGCGAGCGCAGCAAAGCCGCTCCGGCCGCTTCGGCGCCGGCCCAGTGGCGTGCCGACGGATTTCCATCGAAGCTGGTATCTCGCCTGCAATACCGGGAAATGCCCGTTGCACGCATTCTCAAGGTCGAGAAGTACAACGCGGCGCGGCGCATGAAACCCGCGCAGATCGGCATCAACCGCATTGCTTCAAGCGAAGGCGTGGCCGATTCCCTGCCCGCGCTGAAATGGATCGTGCTGAAGGACGGCAGCTCTGTCGCCCGCATTGAATTGCGCTCGCCCGTGGCTCTGGCCTTGCGCGTCGGCCTGCAGGTCGATGCACTCGATCCGCGTGCCGAGCTGCGCTTCGCCGGTTCCTCGGATCCTTCGCGGGTGGTCGCGGCGATGAGCGGGAAGGAAATCCTGCAGCTCACCGACCGCAACCGCATCTTCTGGACCCCCAGCACCGATGGCGAGACGCAATCCATCGAGGTCTAC
>JAKFDG010000050.1:0-4539 GCA_036677285.1 Pseudoxanthomonas sp. | reverse complement strand
GAACTACTTGAGCTTGATTTCCCGCAGACGTTCTTCCAGGTAGCCCTGCGCGGTGATCGGCTCGGGATAGCGCTTGGGATTGTCCGCGCTGACCGTCGAAGGCAGCACGTCGATCAGGAAATCAGGATTCGGATGCAGGAAGAACGGCACCGAATAACGCGGCTGGCGCGCCTGTTCCCCTGGCGGATTGGTCACACGGTGGGTGGTGGACGGATACACGTGGTTGGTCAGGCGCTGCAGCATGTCGCCGATGTTGACCACGATGGTGTCGGCATCGGAGGTGAACGGTACCCACTCGCCCTGTTGCGAACGCACCTCCAGGCCCGCCGCACTGGCGCCGACCAGCAAGGTGATCAGGTTGATATCCTCGTGCGCGCCGGCACGCACGTTGGGGATGTCGTCGGTGGTGATCGGCGGGTAGTGGATCGGGCGCAGGATGGAATTGCCCGAGTCGGTCTTGTCGGCGAAATAATGCTCCGGCAATCCGATGTGCAGGGCCAGCGCCGACAATACCCGCGAGCCGAGCTGGTCCAGCGCTTCGTACAACCCGTAACCGTGTTCACGGAATCCCGGCACTTCGTCCGGCCACAGGTTGGGCGGCATCACGCCCGCGTACTTCGAATCGCGCGGGATCTCGCGACCGATGTGCCAGAACTCCTTAAGGTCGAAGTGCTTGGAGTCCTTGGCGGTTTCGACCCCGAACGGGGTGTAGCCGCGGGCGCCGCCACTGCCGGGAACGTGGTACTTGAGCTTGGTTTCCTCCGGCAGGGCGAAGAAATTCCTGAATACGTCGTAAGCCGCATCGATCCGGGGCTGCGGGATACCGTGGTTGCGGATGCCGGCAAAACCCCATTCACGGTAAGCGTCGCCGAGCTCGGCGACGAAATCCTCACGGTCAGTGTCGAAGCGGGTGATGTCGAGGGTGGGAATGCGTGAGGTCATGCGAACACTCATGTTTTTTGGTTTCTTCTCCCAGCGGGAGAAGCAAGGCATTACGCCGCCGCGCGCACCGCTTCGGCGAGCTTGTCCAGCGTGCTTTGCATCAACGCATCGTCGTCGGCCTCGACGGTGACCCGTACCACGGGCTCCGTTCCGGACGGGCGCAGGAAGGCGCGACCGCGGCCAGACACCGCCGCCTGTGCCTCGGCGAGCGCGGCCTTGACGCTTTCCGCCTCGGTCGGTTTGGCATCGGCACCGTTGGCCAGGCGCACGTTGACGGTCTTCTGCGGCACCATGACCAGGCCGGCCAACGCTTCGCGCAATGAAATGCCATTGCGGCCCAGCACTTCCAGCACCTGCAGCGCACTGACGATACCGTCGCCTGTGCTGGTCCGGTCCAGGCACAGCAAATGACCGGAGGCCTCGCCACCCAGGGTGCCGTGGCCCTCCACCAGGGCCTGGTGCACGTAACGGTCGCCTACCCTGGCACGGGTGAAGGGAATCCCGGCCTCGGCGAAGGCGCGCTCCAGCCCGTAGTTGCTCATCAGGGTGCCGACCACGGTACCGCGCAGACGGCCGCTCTTGTGCCAGTCGTTGGCGAGGATGTAAAGCAGGCCATCGCCATCGACCACTTCGCCGTTGCCGTCGACGAACAACACCCGGTCGCCATCGCCGTCGAAGGCGATGCCCAGGTCGGCGCCGGTCTCGCGCACGCGCGCGGCCAGCGCTTCGGGATGGGTGGAACCCACTCCGTCATTGATGTTGAGTCCGTTGGGATCCGCGCCAATCACCTCGACCCGTGCGCCCAGTTCGCGCAGCACCATCGGCCCGACCAGGTAGGTCGCGCCGTTGGCGCAATCCAGCACGATACGCATGCCGCCGAGGTCGAAGCGCCGCGATACCGAATTCTTGCATGCCTCCACGTAACGCCCGATCGCATCGCGGGTGCGTACCGCCCTGCCCAGCCGCTCCGAAGCCACGGTGCGGAACGGGTGTTCCAGCGCGGCCTCGATCGCCAGCTCGGTGGCGTCGTCCAGCTTCTCGCCTTCGGCCGAGAAGAACTTGATGCCGTTGTCGTGGTGCGGGTTGTGCGAAGCGGAGATGACGATCCCGCCATCGGCACGCAACGAACGGGTCATGTGCGATACCGCCGGCGTGGGCATCGGCCCCATCAGCTGCACATCGACGCCGGCCGCCACCAATCCAGCCTCCAGCGCGGCCTCGAACATGTAGTTGGAGATGCGCGTGTCCTTGCCTATGATCACTACCGGCTTGCGCCAGTCGCTGGCGGCCGTGTCCGCGGCGTGCAGGGCGTGGCCGTAGGCATTGCCCAGGCGCAACATGAAATCGGCCGAGATCGGGCCTTCGCCGACGCGGCCGCGGATACCGTCGGTGCCGAAATACTTGCGACTCATGCGAGGTCAACCAGCTGGCTGTCCCGCGGTACGGGTTGCTTCATCATCAACGCCAGCAGGTCGGCCAGGCGGTCACGCAACTCGCGGCGGTCGCAGATCTGGTCGATGGCGCCATGCTCGACCAGGAATTCGGAACGCTGGAAGCCTTCCGGCAGGGTTTCGCGCACGGTCTGCTCGATCACGCGCGGGCCGGCGAAACCGATCAATGCCTCCGGCTCGGCCAAGTTGATGTCTCCGAGCATGGCGAACGAGGCCGACACGCCACCGGTGGTGGGATGGGTCATCACCGAAATATAAGGAAGCCCGGCTTCGCGCAGGCGCCCCAGCGCGGCGGAGGTCTTGGCCATCTGCATCAGCGAGAACAGGCCTTCCTGCATGCGTGCGCCGCCGCTGGCGGAAAAACACACGAACGGTGAGCCAATCTCCAGCGCGCGTTCCGCGCCCAGCGAGAACCTCTCCCCGACCACCGAACCCATCGAGCCGCCCATGAAGGCGAAATCGAAGGCGCAAGCCACCAGTGGGCGCTCCTTGAGCAGGCCCTGCAGCACGATCAGCGCGTCGCGCTCACCGGAGGCTTTCTGCGAAGCCTTGATGCGGTCCGCGTATTTCTTCTGGTCCTTGAACTTGAGGGCATCGGTGGGGCCGAGCCCGGCGCCGATCTCCACCGTGCTGTCGGCGTCGAACAGCGCCGCCAGCCGGGCACGCGCTCGGATCGCCATGTGGAAGTTGCACTTGGGGCAAACCTCCAGGTTCTCCTCCAGCTCCGGCCGGTACAGGACCGCGCCGCAACGGTCGCACTTTTCCCACAGGCCTTCCGGCACGCTGCGCTTGTTCCTGGTGGCGCCCGCCTGGGTGCGGATGCCGGAGGGCATCAATTTGCTGAGCCAGCTCATTCGTTTTGCGGGTTCCCGTTCAGTTTTGGCGCATCGGCCAGCTTGGCAGTTTATCCCAGCAGCCGGATTTTGCGATCAGGCGCCCAGGGCATGGCGCAGCGGCGCGAGGAAGGCCGCGGCGCGCGAAGCCGCCTCGCCGACATCTGCGGCCTGGGCCAACTCGGCGACCAGGGCGCTGCCGACCACGACGCCGTCGGCCTCGATGGCCATGGCCGCGGCGCTGGCCGCATCCTTGATCCCGAATCCCGCCACCACCGGCACCCGCGAGCGTGCGCGCAGGCCGTGCAGGCGCTGGCCGGCGGCCTGGGTGTCCAGGTGCCCTGCCCCGGTCACGCCGGCAAAGCTCACGTAGTAAAGGTAACCCTGCGCGGTGTCGCAGATCATGGCCATGCGTTCGGGCGTGGTGGTCGGGGCTGCCAGCGCGATGAGCGCCAAGCCGTGGCGGGTGAAGATTTCGCGGGTCTCCGCGGCTTCTTCCGGCGGCAGGTCGACCAGCAGCACGCCGTCGACGCCAGCCTGCACCGCTTCTTCGGCGAAGCGTTCGTCGCCGTGGATCTCGATCGGGTTCAGGTAACCCATCAGCACTACCGGGGTAGCCGCGTCGCGGCGACGGAATTCACTCACTGCCTGCAGCACATAGCGCAGGCCCGCGCCGCGTCGCAGCGCCTGTTCGGAGCTGAGCTGGATGGTGGGGCCATCGGCCATCGGATCGGAGAACGGCACGCCCAGTTCGATCACGTCCGCACCGGCGTCGACCAGCGCATGCATCACCGGCACCGTGGCCTCGAGCGAGGGATCGCCAGCGGTGATGAAGGGGATCAGGGCCTTGCGCCGGGAGGATTTCAGTTCGGAGAAACGGCGGTCGATCCGGCTCACAGTTCGATGCCCTCGCGCGCGGCGATGGTATGCACGTCCTTGTCGCCACGCCCGGAGAGGTTGCACAGCACCAACGCATCCCTGGGAAGTTCGCGCGCCAGCTTGATCGCCTGGGCGACGGCATGGCTGGATTCCAGCGCAGCGAGGATGCCTTCGGTGCGCGCCAGCGCGTGGAAGGCGGCCAGCGCTTCGTCGTCGGTGATGCCGACGTACTGCGCGCGACCGGCATCGCTCAGGAACGAATGTTCCGGACCCACGCCCGGATAGTCGAGGCCCGCGGAAACCGAATGGGTTTCCGTGATCTGTCCATCGTCGTCGCAGATCACGTAGGTGCGGTTGCCATGCAGCACGCCCGGCCGGCCCGCGGCGATGGACGCGGCATGACGGCCGGTTTCGATGCCGTCGCCCGCCGCTTC
>JAKFDG010000049.1:0-13246 GCA_036677285.1 Pseudoxanthomonas sp. | reverse complement strand
GAAGTCCTCTCCGCTTTTGCGGCGCACAAGGACGAGGTAACGGCCGGCTACAAGACGAAGTGATTGGCTAGCTACCGGGATGACAGGAACCGCAGGCCCACGCCAGGCTCGGTGACGATCCAGCGGGGTGCGGCGGCATCGTCGCCCAGTTTCTGCCGCAGCTTGCCCACCAGGATGCGCAGATAGTGCGTGTCCTGCTGGTGGATGGGTCCCCACAGTTCGCGCAACAGCTGCGGCTGGGTGACGACGCAGCCGGCGTTGCGGACCAGCAACGCGAGCAACGCGTATTCCTTCCGCGACAGCGCGACCGCGTTGCCGCCGAGGCTGACCTCGCGATGGGCGAGGTCCACGCGCAGCACGCCATCGTCGAAGAGCGGCGCGGCATCGGCAGGCGCCGCATGCGTGCGCAACAGCGCGCGGATGCGCGCCATCAGTTCCTGCACGCCGAACGGCTTGGTCACGTAGTCGTTGGCGCCCGCATCCAGGGCTTCGACCTTCCCCGACTCGCCGGAGCGCACGGTCAGCACGATCACCGGAACCCGCGACCATTCGCGCAGGTCGCGCAGGATCGCCAGGCCGTCGCGATCGGGAAGGCCCATGTCGAGGACGACGAGGTCCGCGCCGTGCATGGCCAGGCTGTCCAGGCCTTCCTGCCCGGTTGTCGCCAGCGACACGGCGTAGCCCTGCGAGCGCAGGCTTATTTCGAGGAACCTGCGGATCTGCGGCTCATCGTCGATCACCAGCACGCGTGCGGGCTGCGCGGACGGAATCCCCTGCTCGCGCGGATCGTTCATGGCGGCGACGAAGGGGCTTCGACCAACGGCAAGCGGATGCGCACGAGGGTGCCGCGGCCATCGGCGCCTTGCATCGCTTCCACGTCCCCGCCGTGCGCGCCGATCATGCCGCGGCAGATCGCCAGGCCCAGGCCCGTGCCCTGGGGGCCGCTGTCGCCGCGCTCGACGCGGTGGAACATGTCGAAGATGCGCTGCCGCTCCGCCTCGGGGATGCCGGGCCCGCGGTCGCGCACGTCGATCTGCAGCCTGCCGTCGGCGGTCAGGCGCGCCTCCACCGCGACCGTTTCGCCGGGCGGCGAGAACTTCACCGCGTTCTCGATCACGTTGAACAGCGCCTGCTCCACCAGCGCCGGATGCACCCAGATCGGTTCCAGGCCCGCGTCGATCGCGATCGAGAAGCGCGCGTCGGGCCGGTAGCGCTGCAGGCGGCCGATGGCGGAGCCGATCAGCTCGTCGATCCCGATCCAGTCGCGCTGCAGGGTGAGTTGTCCATGGCCGAGCCGGGTCATGTCGAGCAGGTTCTGGATATAGCGGTCCAGGCGCTCGCCTTCCACGCGGATGGTGTCGAGCAGGCTGCGCCGGTCCGCCTCGTCCATTTCGTCGCCATAGCTTTCCAGGCTGCCCGCCGCGCCGATGATGCCGGCCAGCGGCGTGCGCAGATCGTGCGACACCGAGGACAACAAGGCGCTGCGCAGTCGCTCGGTTTCGTTGGCGACGCGCACCGATTGCAGGTCCGCCACCAGGCGCGTGCGCAGCAGCGCCTGCGCGATATCGTCGCTCATCGCCCGCGCCAGTCGTCGCTGCGCGTCGCCCAGCCGGATCGTGGATGACGGCAGCTTCAAGCCGATCACGCCCAGCGCTTCCTGCGGCGAATGCAATCCCAGGAACCACCAACCGAATTCCTCGACGGTTTCCGCCTGTCGTGACTGTCCGAGCAGCGCAGGGATGCGGTCCTGGACGAGAGGCGCAGGCGGCTCCACCCCGGTCGCGTGCAATCCGCGCCCGTCCAGCCTGATCCAGACATCGGCCTCGAGGCTCTCGCGGAATGCGCGATGCGCGGCGTCCACCACCTGTTCCTCGCTGGAGGCCACGGCCAGGCGCTGGCTCAGTTCCTGTCGCGCATTGGCATGCTGGTTGGCGATCCGCAGCGCCTGCACCTGCATGGCCAGGCGCGAGGCGAGGCGTCCGGCCAGCAGCGCCGCGGCCAGGAACAACGCCACCGTCGCCACGCCGTGGCGGGCGTCGATGTAGAAGGTGTAGCGCGGTTCGATGAAGAAGAAGTTGTACGCCAGGAAGCACAGCACCGCGGTCAGCAGCGCCGGACCGGTGTGCGTGCGCGCAGCGACGACCAGCACCGCGAGCATGAACACCAGCGACAGATCGGCCAGCCCCAGCCAGCGTTCCGCGAGGGCGGCAACGCCCACCGCCAGCAGCGAAGCGGCCACCGCCAGCGCATAGCGCGGCAAGGGATTGTCCGGCAAGGGATTGCTCGGCAAGAGCCTGATCGCGTCGCGGTCCAGCGGATGCGTGGGGCGGTCGTCCGTCTGCATGGGCGCCATTGTGCCCTGCGCGAACCTGGCAATCGCGGGCCGTGCCTCGATCCGATCGAAGAATTTACGCGGAATTTACGCGGTGCGGCCCGATCGCGGCTTCATCGTTTATGCGTATCCGGGAAACACTGCCCACCTTCAATCGGGCGGACTTCCCGCAACGTCGACCATGACCACCAAGATCCCTACCGCTCTCCCCCACACCAGCAAGGCCAGCTTCGGCACGATGATGCTCGGCGCCATCGGCATCGTCTTCGGCGACATCGGCACCAGCCCGCTGTACACCATCAAGGAGGCGTTCGCACCGCACTACGGACTGACCCCGGACCACGCCACCGTGCTCGGCATCCTGTCGCTGGTGTTCTGGTCGCTGGTGCTCGTGATCACGGTGAAGTACGTGCTGGTGATCATGCGCGCCGACAACGAGGGCGAAGGCGGGATCATGGCCCTGACCGCGCTGGCGCAGCGCACCCTGCCGAAGGGGTCGAAACCGGCCTACCTGGTCGGCATCCTCGGCGTGTTCGGCGTCGCGTTGTTCTTCGGCGACGGCGTGCTGACCCCGGCGATCTCGGTGCTGTCGGCGGTCGAGGGCCTGGAGGTCGCCACGCCGGCGCTGCACAGCTGGGTGCTGCCGGTGACCATCGCGGTGCTGGTGCTGCTGTTCGCCACGCAACGCTTCGGCACCGGCGTGGTCGGCAAGGCGTTCGGCCCGGTGGTCGTGCTGTGGTTCCTGGCGCTGGCCGCGATCGGCCTGCTCAACATCAGCGGCAACCCGGAGGTGCTCAAGGCGCTGAATCCGGTATGGGGCGTGCGCTTCTTCGCCGAACACGGCTGGCACGGCATCTTCATCCTCGGCGCGGTGGTGCTCGCGGTCACCGGCGGCGAAACGCTGTATGCCGACATGGGCCATTTCGGTCGCCGACCGATCCAGTACGCGTGGAATTTCCTGGTGCTGCCGGCGCTGACCATCAACTACCTGGGCCAGGGCGCGCTGCTGCTGACCGACCCCGCGGCGGTGAAGAACCCGTTCTATCTCGGCGTGCCCGGGTGGGCGCTCTATCCGATGGTCGGACTGGCCACCGCCGCCACCGTGATCGCCTCGCAGGCGGTGATCAGCGGCGCCTACTCGGCCACGCGCCAGGCCATCCAGCTCGGCTACCTGCCGCGCATGTCCATCAAGCACACCTCGCGCGACACCATCGGCCAGATCTACCTGCCGTCGATCAACTGGCTGCTGATGCTGGCGGTGATCGCGACCGTGATCGGCTTCGGCAGCTCCACCGCGCTGGCGACGGCCTATGGCGTATCCGTGACCGGCACCATGCTGATCACCAGCATCATGCTGATCGTGGCGATGCGCGTGCGCTCGGCGATGCCGGCGTGGGTGTTCTGGCCGCTGGCGACGTTGTTCGTGCTGGTCGACGTGGCCTTCCTGTTCGCCAACATCGTCAAGTTCAAGGACGGCGCGTGGTTCCCGATCGCGCTGGGCATCGTGGTGTTCACCGTGCTGCGCACCTGGGGCCGCGGCCGGCAGTTGCTGCAGGCCGAGATCGTGAAGGACGGCGTGCCGCTGGACACGTTCCTGCCCAGCCTGATGCTGTCGCCGCCGTTGCGGGTGCAGGGCACCGCGGTCTTCCTCACCGCGCAGGGCAACGTCGTGCCCAAGGCGCTGCTGCACAACCTCAAGCACAACAAGGTGCTGCACGAGCGCAACGTGTTGCTGACGGTGGAAACCAAGGCGGTCCCGTTCGTGGCGGCGGATTCGCGCCTGCTCATCGAGACCATCGGCGACGATTTCTACCGGGCGACAGTGCGCTACGGCTTCATGGAGACGCCCGACGTCCCGCTTGCGCTGATGCGCTCGGGCGATGGCGACACGCTGTGCTTCGATCCCATGGACACCACGTACTTCGCCAGCCGCGAAAGCATCGTGGCGGGCGGCCCGCGCGGCGGCATGCCGGCCTGGCGCGACCGCCTGTTCGGCTACATGCACCGCAACGCCACACCCGCCACGGACTTCTTCCGGATACCGAGCACGCGCCTGGTCGAGCTGGGCGCGCCGGTGGAGATTTAGGGGGCGACAACAGGTCTCCGCCGCCGCGATCACCGGTTCGGTGTTCCCGGCTCCCGGGGTTGTGGCACTCTGGCGCCCCTTGTTCCCCAGCCCTCCAGCGGTCCTCATGCTGCCTTGCACTTCGTTCAAACCTACAGGCGGCCCGGTCTGAGCCGACACCGAGTGGAAGCCATGGGCGGTAATGCAGGTCGCACGGCATGGTGGCTGTACTTCGGCCTGCTGACCTTGCACGTCGCCACGTCCCCGCTGCTGGAACGGCTGGACCCGGTCGGCTGGGCGGCGCTGGTCCTGAGTGGCGCGGGCCTGCTGGGACTATGGGGATATCTGCGCAAGCGGCCAATCGGCAGGCGCCCGGTCTGGATCGCGTACCTCGTTGCCCTCCTGCTCAGCATTGCCTATGACACGACCCTGTCCTTCCTGATCCTGAGGTCGGGTTGGAGCGTTGCCTGGATCGTGCAGATCGCGATCGGGTTGGCCTTGAACCTCCCGCTGCTCTGGGCAAGCTGGCGTTACGCGTTTTGCAGTCCGGAGATCTGGAGGCGCACCAGTTCATAGGGTGGGCCCCGGCCCACCGTCATGGACCAGCCAATGCACCCCGGCGATCACATTCGGTGGGCTTGAGCCCACCCTATCCGGCTGAAGTCGCGCCAGTCAGAAGCCCGCGTTTCACTCTCGGAGAGTCGCGCTCCACTCTAAAAGACTGACGCTCCACTCTCCGAGAGTCATGCTTCACTCTGAAAGACCGGTGTTTCACTCTCGGAGCGTCACGTTCCACTCTAAAAGATTGGCGTTCCACTCTCGGAGAGTCACCTTCCACTCAAGAAGACTGGTGTTCCACTCTCGGAGAGTCACTTTCCACTCAAAAAGACTGATGCTCCACTCTCCGAGAGTCACGCTTCACTCTAAAAGAGTGGCGCATGGAGAAAATTGGTCGACTGGCGGGACAAATGGGGATTTCCCTGCCCTCGCCAGCACCGGGCGGGCGGCTCAATCCGCTTCGGCTCGTTCACGGTTCCTGCGGCTTGCCCGGTGGAACCTCGGTTCCAGGTCCTGCAAGGCGTTGTCCAGCCCCTGCCGGCTGCCGGCCACCTTGATCAGCTTGTAGCCGGCCAGGGCCACGGCCAGCAGGTCGCTACCCAGGGCCATCTCCGAGTCCTCGACCTTTTCCAGCAACTGCCTGAGGCGGCCCGCCCGGGGGCGCAGTTGGTCCAGTGTCTGCAGGTCGGCATGGGCCCCGGCGACGTCGATACTGGGCGGGACGATCTGCGGGGTCTGCTCGAGCACCACGAGAGCGCGACGGCAGAAAGGTTCGGTGGCGCTGCCCATCTTGTGCAGCTTGTGACGCTGGCCAGCGGTCAGTGCGACCAGCCCGGCGAAGTTGGCCTCGAGCACGGCAATGGCGCCATCGATGGCGCGCAGCTGTTCGTCGGTGAAGGTGAGGTCGATCAGGTTCTGGGTCATGCGCACGATCCTTGTGTGGTCAAAGTGAGGCTCCGCCTCTTCCCGTGGTGCAACGAACGGCCGCGACGCCGTAATGGCCGGAGCGGTGGAAAGTATGCCATCGGACGCGGCGTTGACTTGCGGAGGCCCGGGGGCTGACGATGCGGTGGCATATCCCGGGCACGGGATCCAAGTAAGAGTTAGGCCCCTTGGAGCTGACATGGGCTGGTTGATTACCAAATACCTACTCACCGCCGCGGTCGTCGTATTGATTTCGGAGGCGGCGAAGCGCAGTGACAGGCTCGGTGGCTTTGTTGCCGCCTTGCCTCTGGTGACGTTCCTCGCGCTTATCTGGCTCTACGTGGAAAAGCAGCCACAGGCCAAGATTGCCAACCACGCCTGGTACACGTTCTGGTACGTGTTCCCCACACTGCCCATGTTCTTGGCATTCCCAGTATTGCTGCCTCGGCTAGGCTTCTGGCTCACAATGCTCGCCAGCGTGGCCATTACGGTGGTTTGCTTCGCCTTGTTTGCGCTCATTGTCCGTCAGTTCGGCATCCAGCTTCTGCCGTGAGCGGGCCTAACAATTCATTCAAGCCGAAGCCGCTTCGCGGCTCGACTTAATTCAGGCGTTATGGCGCAAGGACAGATCGCAGTGAGTGCGGCATGAGCTACTTGATCATCTGCACCGTAGCGTTGCTGGCATCAGCATTGACGTTCTTCTCCGGCTTCGGTTTGGGGACGCTGCTGTTGCCAGCCTTTGCTCTGTTCTTTCCAATCGAGCAGGCCGTTGCGCTCACGGCAGTCGTTCATTTCCTCAATGGCCTGTTCAAGCTCGCGTTGACCGGACGGCATGCAGACCGGCGTGTGATTGTCCGCTTCGGCCTGCCGGCCATAGCCATGTCATTCCTTGGCGCATGGGTCCTGGTCTGGCTCACCGATATTGCGCCTGTGTTCTCTTACCCGGCTTTCGGTCGGCTGGTGTCGGTCATGCCGGTCAAGCTGGTGGTGGGTTTGCTCCTTCTGCTTTTCGCCTCGCTGGAGTTCCTTCCGCGGTTCCGCAATCTGTCTTTTGGGGCGCAGTACATGCCGCTGGGTGGCTTGCTCAGCGGGTTCTTTGGCGGCCTCTCCGGGATGCAAGGCGCGCTCCGCTCAGCGTTCCTGTCCCGTGCGGGCCTGACCAAAGAGGCATTTATTGCTACCGGCGTGGCCATTGCCTGTCTCATCGATATCTCGCGCCTCGCCATCTACTCCACCGCGCTTGCCCGGGAGAGCGCACGCTTCAATTACGGCTTGTTGGCTGCGGCAGTTTTGGCGGCGTTCGCGGGGGCAGCTCTTGGCAACAATTACCTCAAGAAAGTGACCATGCCGGGCATTCAACGTATTGTCGCGGTCCTGCTGTTGGTGGTTGCAATGGGCTTGCTTTCAGGGCTGTTGTAGTCGGGTGCTGCAGCGATTGCGCCCTAGCAATTCATTCAAGCCGAACCCGCTTCGCGGGCCGGCCTGATTCAGGCGTCGGGTTGCAGGAGATGGCCATGTCGAAAGTCCCAGAGCCAGAATCAATTCAACTTGTTCACATAAGTGTGCCCAACCTTCGCCGTCTTGCTGATTCGGAGCCGATCGAGCTCGGGGCAGTGCGGGTTCCTGAGGGTGCGCTACCGCCACCGAAGACTGTCGCCCGTGCATTGGCGCAGCTGGAGCTCAATACGCCCATCAGGTGGTGCGTTCCGTTGCTGATCATCTCCACATCGCGTTCAACGCTGCTGGGCGCATGCGGGTTCAAAACGGCGCCGGTGAACGGGAGTGTGGAGATCAGCTATGGGCTTGCCCGCGCAGAGCGGGGCCGCGGGGTCGCAACGTATGCCATTGGCCATCTCCTTCAACTGGCGGCATCCAGTGGCTTGGTGCAGGAAGTCGTCGCTCATATACTTCCGGGCAATGTCGCTTCTTCCAAGGTGGTCACGCGTGCCGGCTTCATGCCAGAAGGCTTGGTTTCCGATGCAGACGGGGAGCGAGTCATGCGTTGGGTCTGGCGCGTCGCAACCTGACAGTTCATTCAAGCCGAACCCGCTTCGCGGCTCGGTTTAGGTCAAGCGTCAGGCGGCCATGGCAGCGGCAGAGATCGTGTTGAGCCAGGCAGACAGCCCGGAGCTGATCGCGACGGCTCGCAGCCTCTTCCGCGAGTACGCCGAAGCCATCGGCACAGACCTGGAGTACCAAGGCTTCGCGGCAGAGCTTGCAGCGCTGCCGGCGCCGTACCTGCCACCCAACGGCGCGCTGCTCGTTGCGCACGCCGGTTCCGAGCTTGCCGGTTGTGTCGGCCTAAGACCTCTTGATGGCCGCACCGGCGAGATGAAGCGCCTCTATGTTCGGCCGCCCTACCGCAGCTGGGGCTTGGGCAAGCGCCTGGTCGAGGCCGTGATCCACGCGGCGCGCCAAGCTGGCTACAGTGAGCTCCGTCTCGATACCCTGCCGAGCATGGCATCGGCCCAAGCCCTCTACCATCGGCTGGGATTCGTTGAGATCCCGCCGTATAACCACACGCATTTGCCGGGGACCCGCTTTTATGCGCTCAAGCTGGCCACCTGACAGTTCATCCATGCCGAACCCGCCTTGCGGGTCGGCACAATTCAGGCGTTGGGCGGCACAGGAGCGACACTAATGGACCGAGAAAAAAAGCAATTTGCCTGGTGGTACTACTTCTGGTTTCTCGTCGTGCTGGCGGCCATATCACCGTTCTTTGGTCCACTCGACCTGGCAGATTGGGCGTCCTGGGCCTTTGACATCATCGGCCTGATTGGCTTGTGGGCCTATCTTCGCCGGCGGCCAATTTTTTCGAGATACCTATGGTCCGCCTACTTCCTGGTCGCGGTCGCGGTCACTCTCTACTACAGCGTCACCTTATTCGCCGAAGAGACAGAATTTCCCGCTCTGGTTATCGGCGTGTTTGCCATTGCGCTTGCTGTCAGCTTCCCGCTTTTCCTGGCTTTGTGGCGCTATGCTTTTCGCTGTCCAGACGTATGGGGTGGACCGGATGCCGCCTAGCAATTCATTCAAACCGGACCCGATTCGCGGGCCGGCTTAGCTCAGGCGTCAAACCGCACGGAGAAGCCATGGCAACCGTTTATCACTCAAAAGCTGATGGGTGGATTGCTGCTGTTCTATCCCTCTCGATAGCGGTATCGCTTTATGCGATTTTTGAAGTGCTCACTACAGACTCGCCTGCAGCTTGGTGGGTCGTCGCGATTTCCGGCGGCGTAGGCATTGGTCTCCCACTTTGGCTTTTGTTGTCGACGCGCTACAGATTGGAGCCCCGCCAGCTCGTGGTACGCAGCGGCCCCTTCAAGTGGCGAATTCAGGTGGCGGACATCACCGGCATCACGCCCACCTCCAACGCGCTCTCCAGCCCCGCACTTTCCCTCGATCGACTGCGGATTGACTACGGCCATGGCAGTTCGCTAATGATCTCGCCGCGCAACAAGGAGCAGTTCCTCCGCGACATCGAGGCACTGCGTCGTGGCGCGATCTAGCAATTCATACAAGCGGAGCCGCTTCGCGGCTCCGCTTGATCCAGACGAAAGGGTTCACACCAATCTTCACGCGAGCTGTCATTGCATTCCTGGCACTGCCCGGCATCGTGGCATTCCTGGTGCCGGCTGGATGGATCTGGTTCGGTGATCTCGCGCTGCATTGGCCCTTCGGCTTGCTTTTGGTCGTACTCGGTCTTTCCGGCCTGCTCTGGTGCACCCGGGACTTTTACGTATCGGGCAAAGGCACCCTCGCCCCGTGGGCACCACCGCAGGAGCTGGTAGTCGTCGGTCTGTACCGCTACAGCCGCAACCCGATGTACGTGGCCGTGGCCTTGATCCTGTTGGGTTGGGCCATCTCGTTCGGTTCGCCCGGCCTGCTCGTGTATGCACTCGCCGTCGCGTTCGCCTTTCACTTGCGGGTGGTGTTCGGCGAGGAACCCTGGCTGGCGCGGACCCATGGCCCGGCTTGGCAGCGGTACACTCAAAGCGTCAGGCGCTGGTTATAGGCCAAGGCGCACACTGTGGGCCTGACCATTCATTCCAGCCGAACCCGCGTCGCGGTTCAGGTCAATTCAGGCGTAGCGTCATTCGCGGGTTCGGGAGGAGCCATGAGCAGTATCTATCGCGGCATCCTTCTGATTGCCTTGGCATTGATTCTCGCCGCCTGCACCGGCGAGAACCCCGGACCGCTCGAGGGCACATGGGAAGTGACAGAGCCATTTCCAGTGACCGTCGCTTTCCGCCCGGGCGAGGTGGAGGCGATGGGCACCGTCAAGAAAGTCTCCTACAAGATTCAAGGTGATGAGGTCCTGGTCACCTACAAGGAAGGCGCCACCAAAGGCACCAGCTTCCGGTACACAGTGATTGATGCCGATACGATCCGGTCGAGTTCGGGCACGTTCCACCGGATACGGTGAAGAGTCCCAACCATTCATTCATGGCGAAGCCGCAGGGTTCATGAGCTTGGAGATCCGATGTTGAGCCGTACAGCCAGGGCCACCCCGAACATCGTCCGCCTGCTGTTCGAGATCGCGGTCTTCATCGCCCTCGTGGTGGCCGATGCCTGCGGCCTGGTACCCATCAGCCAGACCCTCTTCCTCGTTCCCCTGATCTGGATAGCACTGCGCCTCAACGGCGAGCGCTGGGCCAGCATCGGCTTCAGCCTGCCGGAAAAGCTCGGTGGGTCGATCGCGCTGGGCGTAGTGGCGGGCGTGGCGCTGGAACTGTTCGCCGTGCACGTGACCACGCCGCGGATCAGCGCCTTCTTCGGGGTCGAGCCCGATTACTCCGGCTTCGCCTCCATCCGCGGCAACGCGACCCTGCTGCTGGTCTACCTGTGCCTGTCGTGGACGCTGGCCGCGTTCGGCGAGGAGATCTGCTTCCGCGGTTTCCTGATGAAGCGCCTGGCGCAGGTCTTCGGCGAAGGCCGGGGGGCCTGGTTCGCCAGCCTGGTGCTGTCCAGCGTGCTGTTCGGCTGGGGTCATACCGAACAGGGCGTGTCCGGCTGGATCCAGGAAGGCCTGAGCGGGTTCCTGCTGGGCGTGCTGTTCCTGTGCAGCGGACGCAACCTGACGGCGCCTATCGTCGCGCATGGCGTGTCCAACACGCTCGCCTTCGTGCTCATCTATCTGGGGCGTTATCCCGGCATGGGTTGATACGCGCGGTCAACGCGAGGCGCGCAGCGCCTTCTGTTCTTCCAGGGTCAACGCGACGTTGTTGCGCAGGTAGGCCGGCTCCACGCGCTCCGGTGCAAGGGCTTCGCCGCGCGCGAACGCGATGGCGGCCAGGCGCGCCACGTCGGCGGCATGCGGCAAGGCGTTGGCGTCGACCGAGGCGAGTTGCGAACCCAGGTGTTGCTGCAGGATGCCGTTGGCGGCGCCGAACCCGGTGCCGACGCCATGCCAGCCGCCTTCGCCATCGGGCAGCGTGACCGCCTCCGGTGCGCAGACGATTTCCGTGGACACCGCGATCAGTTCGTCGCCCTTGCGCTCGAATGCGCCGACGTAGACCTCGCCCATGCGCGCGTCGATCGCAGCGAGGATGCGCGCGCCGTTCGCCCGCACTGCGATGGCCTGCAAGGTGGACACCGCCACCACCGGCTTGTCCAGCGCCAGGGCGATGCCCTGCGCAAGGGCGATGGCCAGGCGCACGCCGGTGAACGCGCCGGGGCCGCGACTGATCGCGATCGCGTCGAGCTGGGACTTGGCGATGCCGGCTTCGGCGAGCAAGGCTTCGGCCCACGGCAACGCGTATTCGGCATGCAGGCGCGGGGCGATCTCGTGACGCTCGATGATCTCGCCGTCCAGGTAGACGGCGACGGAGCAGGCTTCGGTGGCGGTTTCGAAGGCGAGGAGTTTCATGAGGGCCGGAGAACGGGAACGTGGGGGAAGAGTAGCTTTTTTGTTCGTCATCCCGGCGAAAGCCGGGACCCAGTGCCTTTCAGGTGCCTGTCATTTTCCGGATATCTGAGAAGCAAGAGCAGGGGCACGAGCGCTGGGTCCCGGCTTTCGCCGGGATGACGAGCTGTAGCGGCTACCGGCCGCCCGCAATCAACTCACCTTTCGCAACCACACCAAAGAACGCTTCCACGTCTTCCACATTGCGCGTGCGCGTGAACGGCGGCAATGAATCCAGGAACACCTTGCCATAGGACTTGCCGGTCAAACGCGGGTCGCACAGCACCAGCACCCCGCGGTCGGTCTCGCTGCGGATCAGCCGGCCCACGCCCTGCTTGAGCGCGATCACCGCCTGCGGCAGCTGCTCGTCGCGGAACGGATTGCCGCCCTCGCGGCGGATCGCGTCCAGCCGCGCCTCGAACACCGGATCGTCCGGCGCGGCGAACGGCAGCTTGTCGATCACCACCACCGACAGCGCATCGCCGACCACGTCAACGCCCTCGCGGAAACTGGCCGCGCCCAGCAGCACGCCGTTGCCGGATTCGCGGAACCGCTGCAGCAGCGTCGCGCGCGGGGCCTCGCCCTGCACGAACAGCGGCCATGGCGCATCGCGCAAGGTTTCGGCCGCCTCGCGCAGCGCGCGATGCGAGGCGAACAACAGGAAGGCGCGTCCGTTGGAGGCCTGCAGCACCGGATACAGCGCCGCGATCAGCGCGGTGCCGTAGCCGCGCGCGTTGGGTTCGGGCAGGCCTTGCGGCAGATAACACAGCGCCTGTTTCGGCCAGTCGAATGGACTCGGCTGCAGCAGGGTCTGCGGATCGTCCAGTCCCAAACGCACCGCGAGGTGATCGAAGCTGCCGCCGACGGCGAGCGTGGCCGAAGTGAATACCCACGACGCATGTGACTTCTCGCGATGCTCGCGCAGCGGGCCGGACACATCCAGCGGCGTGCGCTGGCAGCGGAAGCCGCGTTGGGTGAGTTCGTACCAGAGCACGTCGCTGGAAGGCAGCGGCGCTTCGTCCTCGAAATCGACCAGGCGCTCATCGTCGGCGCGGGTGTCGTCGCCGAGCCAGCGCGCCAGCCGGGTCGACGCATCCTTGGCGCGCGAGGCGCAGGCGTCCAGGCCGAGCGAGGCGTCGGCCATGGCGACCACCGCTTCGATCAGGTGGGAAAGAGAGGACGTCAGCGCATCGAAACCGTCGCGCACCTCCGGCTTGGCCAGCGCGCGGAAGCGCGTGCCGCGCACCGGCAGGCCTTCCATGCCAGCACGCAGTTCGCGCAGCGCCTGTTCCAGCGCGCGCACCGGAACCTGCAAACTCGCGAGCGCGCCGGGGACTTCCTTGCATTCGGCCAGGCAATCGCGCGCCAGTTCCTGGATCGGGCGCATGCCGAAGCTTTCGCCAAAGAAATTCGCCGCCAGTTCCGGCAGCTGGTGGGCCTCGTCGATGACGAAGGCCTGCGC
>JAKFDG010000048.1:0-4839 GCA_036677285.1 Pseudoxanthomonas sp. | reverse complement strand
TCGCAGGCGCGCGGCGAAAAGTCCGCCAATGCCTTCGTTGTCTCCAGCTGGAAACGCAGGTTGCCGCAGTGGCAACCACCCTCATGGCCCATGGCCGGCGCGTGCGGAATCAGCGGCGTCCCTCGCCGATTGGCCTGGCGCGGATCGATCCGCCTGGCTGGGCCAACTGCGCAGGCTGAGCGCCCGATGCAACGGTTTGCGATCCCGTCGGTCGCGCGGGAACGCGTGGCGCCGAGCCATTGACCCGCACCGCCACGTTGCTCTGTTTCCAGTGCCGCAACAGTTGCCGCAAGGCTTCGGGCTCGTTGACCGCGGCGGGGAGGCCCGCCTGGTTCGCGCTGTTTTCGCCATGGCAACCGGTGCAGGTGCGGATCTCGCCGGGTTGCAGGGTCACCCAGACGCGCTCGCGGACGATCGGGGTGCCGCTGCCGTCGGTGGTCTGCCAGGTCAGGGCGCGGTTGGCGGGTACGAAGGCCGCGGTCGAACCGTCGGCCGCGATCTTCACGCTGCCGGCAGGTCCCGAGGCATTGGCCGGATTGGTGGAGACCGTCATCGGTTGCGCGATCACGCGACGTCCCTTCGACCGACGGGAGTCGCTGGAAGGGTAGGCACGCACCAGGTCGGCCTGCAGGATCTGGTAGTGGGCGATGTCGTATACGCGGCCGCTGCCGCTGGTGGTCTTCACCCCCGATGGCACCTGCAGGTTGAAAGGCTGCTGGCGATCGTCGCGGTCGCGGCTGGTCTGGTTGCGGGTCACGATCAGGGCGAGGTTGTTGGTCTTCAACCAGTTCCGCAGCGCCGGCTCATCGACCAGCTCCCTGGCCAGCACCGACTTCTCCGGTGCTTCGAGCACGGAGGTGGGGTTGGGCGGACGCCTCCTGGCCACGACTTCGGCAGGCTCGATTTCCCACAACGCGCCGCTGAACTCGCGCATCGAGTCCGGGCTCCACCAACTGATCGTCTTGTAGATGCCCGGGGTGAGCGCGGTGCCCGCCACGAACTGGCCGTTGCCATCGGTGTCCAGCTGGTGCAGGCGCAACGCGATCCCGGCCTCGGCGACAGGGCTGGCGGTATACGCGGCGACCATCTGTCCGGCGCTGGTCGGCAGCGGATCGCGGAAGCGCCCGCCCGCCAGGCGCTCGTCCACTTCCGGGGGCGAGGCGTCGACGATGGTCATCTGCTCGGGATTGAGGCCGGGCGCGCCGGTGAGGCGCACGATCTGGTTGCTGGTCATGGTGCCGAATTCGCGCGTGTTGATCGCGTAGTAGAGGCCGGGGTTCCTCGGGTCTTCGCGGACATGGAACAGGCCGGTGGCGTTGCGGATGCGCTTCTTGTTGGCGATCAGCGAGGTGTTGGAATACTCCGACAGCGCCGAGTCGCTGGCGAAGGACTTGGTCAGGTAGCCGAAGGACAGCTCCTGCCTGCCGATGTGGTTGAGGGTGAGTTCCGCGGTCCCGTCCTGGTTCATCTGCCAGGGCGTGAACAGGTTGTAGGAGAAGCCGTTGACCGCGCCGTAGTTGCTGTTCATCCCCACGCGCGATTCCGGGAATACTTCCGGCTGCAGCCCCACGTTCGCGGCGCCTGCGGCTTCACTCGCGAAGTTGGTCGCGTTGAAGGTGCCGGCGTCGGCCTGCTGGTCGCGTTGCAGGTGGTCCCAGCGGGTGAAGATCAGGCGTCCGTAGCTGTCGATCGAAGGCGAGAACGCGCCGCTGGGCGTGTGGTTGAGGATCCGCGACTGGCCAGTGGCGGGATCCAGGCTGTAGATGCCGGTGATCGTCGCGACGCTTTCGTATTCGTCCATTTGCGGGAACAGGTGCGCTTCGCCGCCGCGCGGTCGGTCGGAGGTGAAGAGGATGCGGTCGTCGCTGGAGTAAAGCGGGGAGACGTTGTTGTAGCCCGTGGGCTGGCCGGGAACCTTGGTGATGACCGCGGTCTGGCCCCTGGCCAGGCCGGTGACTTCGTACAACTGCCAGGTGCTGGTGGGGTGGTCGTATCGGGCCGCCGGCCCGCCGACCAGCATGCTGAAGATGGCCTTGGCGCCGTCCCAGTGCACCGTGGGTTCGCGCACCGCGATGGCCCTGGCGTCCTGCAGGCCTTCCACGCCGAAGCCGGCTTCCTTGGTGAGGTTGCGCAGGGATCCGTCGGCATAGCGGATCATCAGGTCGCCGCCGCGCGGGACCGAAGCCATGGTCTGAAGATGGTTGGCGAACGTGGACATCCTGCTGGCGTACAGGTCGCCAGCGGTCGGCACCTGGGTCACGAACAGGATCGGATTCTGGATCGGCGCTGCCTTGGACGGCATCGAAGCGGGCATGCTCGTGGAAGCAAGGCTTGTGGATGCGACGCGGGAGGCGAAGGCGACCGCCTTCGGAGACGCGGCGGGGTCGGTGCCGCTATCGGAGCTGCAGGACGCCAGGATCGCCGACAAGGCCAGCAGGGCCATCGGCCGGATCGTGCGGGACAACGGGTGGTTCTGGTTTTCCATCTGGGGCGCTCTGGCAAGTCGATCGACGACGTTGTCGCAGCGGACACCCGGGTACCTTCGACACTCCCCGATCAGGAGAGCTTCCCTGCATTGGCCAATCCATGTCCCCGTGCGCACTGCAGTCGCGGATCCGTCATTCGCTCGATTTTCCGAGCGCCCCCTGCGGATCCGTGAGGGCCGGACTCTACACCCGGGATTTGCCGCGCAACCCCGTCTTTACGCTCGAATAGTGACGGACTCCACAAAAAGTGGCGGTTTTCTCGCCATCCGGGGTCGTTGCCGCAGGGCAATGGGCGGGCGGGCCGCAGGGTAAGCTTCGCCAGGGCCCAGGCCGCCGCCCTTCCGGAAACAGGTAATGACTGTCGTATCCAAGCTCTCTTCCCGTCCGCGCCTGCCCCGGATCGCGACCGTCGATGGGCATTGATCGCCGGCCCCTCGCCATAGCCCTGATGGGCCCCACCGCCTCGGGCAAGACCGCGCTGGCGATGGAGTGGGCGCAGCGCCTGGGTGGCGAGATCGTCAGCGTCGATTCGGCGCTGGTCTATCGCGGGCTGGACATCGGTGCGGCCAAACCGGATGCGGCGATGCGGGCGACCGTGCCGCACCACCTGATCGACGTGCGCGAACCCTGGCAGCCGTATTCGGCCGCCGAATTCGCCACCGATGCGCGCATGGCCATGGACGACATCGTCGCGCGCGGGAAGCTGCCGATCCTCGCCGGAGGCACCGGCCTGTATTTCCGTGCGCTGCTCGAAGGACTGGCGCGGATGCCCGAGGCTGATCCGGGCATGCGCGAACGCATCGCCGCCGAGGCCGCGGCCAAGGGTTGGACCGCGCTGCATGCCGAGCTCGCCGCCGTCGATCCGCGCGCCGCGGCGAAGATCAAGCCCAGCGATCCGCAGCGCATCCAGCGCGCGCTGGAAGTGTTCCGCCTGAGCGGCAAGCCGATCAGCGAATGGCAGGCGCAGCCGTCGCGGCATCGGCTGCCGTTCCGGGTCCTGAAGCTGGTCCTCGCCCCGCGCCAGCGCGCGGTCCTGCATGCGCGCATCGAGCAGCGCTTCGACGCGATGCTGGCCGACGGGTTCCTGGAGGAAGTCCACCGCCTGCGCGATCTTCCCGGCTTGCAGGCCGTTGCCAAGCCGCTGGACCTGCCGGCGATCCGTGCGGTGGGCTACCGGCAGGCGTGGGAATACCTGGACGGAGTCTCGCCCGCTTCCGAATTCCGGGCCAAGGCGATCTTCGCCACCCGGCAGCTGGCCAAGCGCCAGTTCACCTGGTTGCGCGGGGAACTGGATGCGCGCTGGTTCGATCCGCTGGCCGAGCGCGAAGCGCTGGAAGCGGCGCTGGCCCTGTTCATCCCCGTGGATCTGCGTACTGCGTAGCTGGCCAAGGGCGCGATGTTGTGTAACATCCATGGTCCGAGCTGCGCCAGGGGAACTGAACGCCGGCCGGGACCTATAAAAACAACACCTATCTGAAATAGGCGGGGAGCAGAAATGACCAAGGGGCAGTCCTTGCAGGATCCTTTCCTGAATGCGTTGCGGCGCGAGCGTGTGCCGGTGTCGGTATACCTGGTCAATGGCATCAAGTTGCAGGGCACGATCGAGTCGTTCGACCAGTTCGTCGTGCTTCTGCGCAATACGGTCAGCCAGATGGTCTACAAGCACGCGATTTCCACGGTGGTGCCTGCGCGGAATGTGCGGGTGGGGCCGGGTGGTGGGTATGTGCAGGGTGAAGGCGGTAGTGAAGAGGAAGGCGGCGAAGAGAACGAGTAGTTCTTTTTGGTTCGTCATCCCGGCGAACGCCGGGACCCAGCGCCGTTGCTTTTTTGCTCGTCATCCCCGCGTAGGCGGGGATCGCTCCTCCGCTCTTGTCTTGAAGCAGAGCGTTGACCAGCTTCGCTGTTGAAAGCCGCGCTACGCGCGAGTCACTTTCTTTGCTTGTGCAAAGAAAGTAACCAAAGAAAACACACCCTAACGGCGCGCCCAACGATGGAGCCGTTGGGTCCGCAAGTGGCCTGGGACAACCGGAAAACGCATTCGTGTGCCATCCGGAAACGGCGCGCATCGTGCGCGCCGCCCCTGCGGGGTTTGTCCCAGTCCACTTGCCGCGCCTCACGGGACTCTGAAGGCAAGAGCCAAAACCAAAGGCCAAGCCCAAGCCGAAGCCGAAGCTGAAGCGGTTTTCCCCGCCTCCCTTTTGAATTGCCTCCCCAGCCCCCACACTTGACTCATGTTTGAACGATCGAAGAAAGGCGAGCACGCGCTCCTGATCCAGCCCATGCGGGCCGGTTCCAACGGCAGTTCGCCGGATGACGGGGCGCAGGAGGAATTCACCGACCTGGCCCGTTCCGC
>JAKFDG010000047.1:0-4660 GCA_036677285.1 Pseudoxanthomonas sp. | reverse complement strand
CTCTTCCACGCGTGGAAACAAGCTCAAGAGCTCGCGGCTGGAAGCCGCTCCTACATAATGCGGCCATGGCTGACTATCTGATCGGACTCACCGGCGGCATCGCCTCGGGCAAGAGCGCGCTGGAGCGTGAATTCGCCGCGCGTGGGGTGTTCGTGGCCGATGCAGACCTGATCGCGCGCGAGATCGTGGAACCGGGGCAGCCGGCGCTGGCCGCCGTGGTGGCCCGGTTCGGCCCGGAAATACTCGATCCGGATGGCAGGCTGGACCGCGCCGCCTTGCGCGCGCGAATCTTCCAGGATCATGACGCGCGCCGCGCGCTGGAAGCCATCCTGCACCCCATCATCCGCACCCAACTGCATGATCGATGCAGGGCAGCCACCAGCCCCTATGCGATCGCGATGATCCCGTTGCTCACCGAAGGCGGCGGCCGCGAACACTACCCGTGGCTGGACCGGATCCTGGTGGTGGATGCGCCGGAGGACACGCGCAAGGCGCGGCTGATGCAGCGCGACGGCATCGACGCGGCACTTGCCGCGAAGATGATCGCCGCCCAGGCCACCCGTGCGCAGCGCCTGGCCCTGGCCGACGACATCGTGGTCAACGATGGCGAGCTGGCGCACCTGCAGGAAGCCGTCGCCGAACTGGATGCGCGCTACCGCGCGCTGGCGTCGCCGTTGTAGGAAGGCCATAGCGCGCGGATCGCGGCGATGCCTTGCGCGCCGTGCTGCCGGGCTTCGTCTATGTGCGCCGGCGACAGGTCGCCAATCGCGTAGATCGGCAGCGAAACCGACTCGCGCAACCGGGCGAAACCGTTCCAGCCGATCGCCGCGGCACCCGGATGGGTGGCGGTGGGGAACACGCTGCCGAGCACCGCGAAATCGCAACCCAGGGCTTCCGCGGCCTGCAGTTCGCCGACGTCGTGGCAGGAGGCGGCGACGGGCACGGTCTCCGGCAACGGACGCACGGACAGCGCGCGCAATTGCGCTGCGCGCAGGTGCACGCCGATACCCAGCTCGCGGGCCAGTCCGATATCGCCGTTGACCAGCACTTCGGCCTTGGCCTTGCGGCATAACGTCGCGGCCGAGGCCACGAGCGAGCGCCAGCGTGGTTCCGTCTCGATCGCGCGCGCGCGCAGCTGCACCCGGCGGATGCCGCCCGCGAGTGCGGCGGACAAGCCTGTGAGCCAGGCGTCCCCGTCGGCGCCCGGCTCGGGCGTGACCAGATAACGATCCGGTTGGCGCAGCATCGCCACTACCGGGCGATCCGCCGGGGGCATCAGGTAACTCGTGAGTTTCCCTGGCGCGACCCAGGCCAGGGCCTGGCCTTCGTGGCCGCGCGGCGTGCCCTCCCAAGCCGTTACCCGGCGCACATCCAGGCGCAGGCGCTTGTCGGGATACTGTTGCGGCACGTTGATCAGCGCCGCGCCGACCTGCACGGTGATGCCGAGCTCTTCCTGCAATTCGCGTATGAGCGCCGCTTCCGGGGTTTCCCCGAGCTCGCATTTGCCGCCGGGAAATTCCCATTGCCCGGCCAGGTCACGTCCCTCGGTACGACGCGCCAGCAGGATGCGGCCGCGCACGTCGCTGATGACGGCGGCAACGACGTGGATCGAACGGAGGGAATCGGGCATGGCCCGAGCTTGCCGGGAAACGGCCACGCAACGCAAACACCTGTCGGAGGAGCGGCTTCCGGCCGCGAGCTCTTCCTCACTTCCTCGTATGGAAGCAAGATCAAGAGCTCGCGGCTGGAAGCCGCTCCTACATCACGACTTCAACTCAACTGACCGTGGCAGTGCTTGTACTTCTTGCCACTGCCGCAGGGGCACGGGTCGTTGCGCCCGACCTTGGGCCCGTCGCGAGTGACGGTGGAGGCTTGCGCGAAGCCCGCCTGGGCGGCCTTCGCCTGCGCCTGGGCGGCTTCCTCGTCGGCACCGTAACCGCCGGCGTCCTCGTGCTGGAACTGCAGCTGCTGCGCCTTGGCCGCGGCGATGCGCCGTTCCTCGGCTTCCAGCGCCGCCACTTCCTCCTCGCTGCGGATGCGCACGCGCGACAGCAGGGTCACCACCTCGCGCTTGACGCTTTCCAGCATCTCCGAGAACAGCTCGAACGCTTCCTTCTTGTATTCCTGCTTCGGCTGCTTCTGCGCGTAACCGCGCAGGTGGATGCCCTGACGGAGGTAGTCCATGCGCGCCAGGTGCTCCTTCCAGCTCTTGTCGAGCACGGTGAGCATGATGTGCTTCTCTAGCGAGCGCATGGTTTCCGGGCCCAGCTGCGCTTCCTTCTCGTCGAAGTGCGCAGCCATGGCTTCCTGCACGCGCTGGCTGATCTTCTCGGCGTCCAGTTCCTCGGTTTCCTGTGGCCAGCGGGACACCGGCAACGGCAGGCCGGCTTCCACCGCCAGTTCCTGCTCCAGGCCCTGCAGGTCCCACTGCTCGTCCACCGAATTGGGCGGCACGAAGCGCTCGACCAGGTCCGCGACCACGTCGCCGCGGATGCCGTCGATGTTTTCCTTGATCGACTCGGCGTCCAGCAGTTCATCGCGCTGGTTGTAGATCACCTTGCGCTGGTCGTTGTTGACGTCGTCGAAGTCGAGCAGGTTCTTGCGGATGTCGAAGTTGTGCGCTTCCACCTTGCGCTGCGCCTTCTCGATCTGGCGGCTGACCAGCTTGTCCTCGATGACGTCGTCTTCCTTCATCCCGATCAGCTTCATCGCCTTCTGCACCCAGTCCGAGGCGAAGATGCGCATCAGGTTGTCTTCCAGCGACAGGTAGAAGCGGGACGAACCCGGATCGCCCTGGCGGCCGGAGCGGCCGCGCAGCTGGTTGTCGATGCGGCGCGATTCGTGGCGTTCGGTGCCGACGATGTGCAGGCCGCCGGCGGCCTTCACTTCCTCGTGGCGCTGCTGCCATTCGGCCTTGATGCGGGCGCGATCGGCATCGGTTGCGTCTTCCGGCAACAGCTCGAGCTCCGCGTCCAGCGAACCGCCGAGCACGATGTCGGTACCGCGACCGGCCATGTTGGTGGCGATGGTGATGGCCTTGGGGCGGCCGGCCTGGGCGACGATGTGCGCCTCGCGCTCATGCTGCTTGGCGTTGAGCACCTCGTGCGGCACGCCGGCCTTGCGCAGGTGCTCGGACAACAGCTCGGAGGTCTCGATGGAGGTCGTGCCGACCAGCGCCGGCTGCCCGCGCGCATAGCAGTCCTGGATATCGGCCAGCACCGCGTTGAACTTTCCGGCGCGGTTGAGGAACACCTGGTCGGAGGAATCCTTGCGCACGGTCGGGCGGTTGGTCGGGATCACGATCACTTCCAGGCTGTAGATGCTCTGGAATTCGAAGGCCTCGGTGTCGGCCGTGCCGGTCATGCCGGACAGCTTCTTGTACATGCGGAACAGGTTCTGGAAGGTGATGCTGGCCAGGGTCTGGTTCTCGCGCTGGACCGGCACGCCTTCCTTCGCCTCGACCGCCTGGTGCAGGCCGTCGGACCAGCGGCGTCCGGTGAGGGTGCGGCCGGTGAACTCATCGACGATGATCACTTCGCCATCGCGCACGATGTAATCGACGTCGCGCTGGTAGATGGCATGCGCGCGCATCGCCGCATTGAGGTGGTGGACCACGCTGAGGTTGTTGGCGCCGTACAGGCTGTCTTCCTCGTCCTTCAGGATGCCGGCTTCGCGCAGCAGCTCCTCGGCGTGCTGCATGCCGTTTTCAGAAAGGTGGACCTGCTTGCCCTTCTCGTCGACCCAGAAGTCGCCCTCGCCTTCCTCGGTCTCCTGCTTGATCAGCTTGGGCACGATGCGGTTGACGCGGATGTAGAGTTCCGGCGATTCGTCGGCCGGGCCGGAAATGATCAGCGGCGTGCGCGCCTCGTCGATCAGGATCGAGTCCACCTCGTCGACGATGGCGTAGTGCAGCCCCCGCTGGTAGCGGTCGGCGCGCGACATCGCCATGTTGTCGCGCAGGTAGTCGAAGCCGAATTCGTTGTTGGTGCCGTAGGTGATGTCGGCGGCATAGGCCTCGTGCTTGTCGCTGTGCGGCATGCCCGGATACACCACGCCAACGCTCAGGCCCAGCCAGTTGTAGAGCTTGCCCATCCACGCCGCGTCGCGGCGCGCCAGGTAGTCGTTGACCGTGACCACGTGCACGCCCTTGCCTTCCAGGGCGTTGAGGTACACCGGCAGGGTGGCGACCAGGGTCTTGCCTTCGCCGGTGCGCATCTCGGCGATCTTGCCCAGGTGCAGGACCATGCCGCCGATCAGCTGCACGTCGTAGTGGCGCATGCCAAGCACGCGGCGCGAGGCTTCGCGGCAGACGGCGAAGGCTTCCGGCAGGATCTTGTCCAGCGCTTCGCCGTCCGCGATGCGCTTCTGCAACTCGGGGGTCTTGGCCTTGAGCGCTTCGTCGGAGAGCTTTTCCAGCTCCGGCTCCAGGGCGTTGATCCTGCCTACGCTGCGTTGCAGCTGTTTCAGCAGGCGTTCGTTGCGACTACCAAAGACACGGGTGAGCAGGTTGTTGATCATGTAGGAAACCGAATGGGAAGGGGCGTCGGGCGCGGCCGGCGGCGTTCGCCCCCCTCCTGCGGCCCAAAACGAAACAGGGCGCAATGCACCCTGTCTGGCAACGTCATATTGTAGCTTGGGGCGGCCCCCGCGGAATCAAGAG
>JAKFDG010000046.1:0-7256 GCA_036677285.1 Pseudoxanthomonas sp. | reverse complement strand
GTATTCAGGGCGCATTGCAGCGGCTAACGGATACTTCACATCCCGGCTGCGAACGGTGGTTTCCCACTCCAGCGCCGGATACCAACAACTAGAGAACGAGGTTGCACCTTTATGAAGAAGTCCTTGCTTGCCCTGTCCCTGCTGGCCGCCCTGCCCTTTGCTGCGTCGGCCGCGGAAAATGTTTCCTACAACTATGTCGATGCCGGCTATGTGGCCACCAACCTGAAGGACCTGCCCGATGCCGATGGCTGGGGCCTGGGTGGTTCGGCGGCGATCGCGCCCAACTTCCACCTGTTCGGCAACTACACCGCGCAGGAAATCGACGACTACGATTTCGATATCGACAGCTGGCGGCTGGGCGTGGGCTACAACCACGAGATCAGCACCAACGCCGATCTGGTGACCCGCGTGGCCTATGAGCGCGCCGAGTCCGACGTGGTCGACGTCGATGGTTACAGTGTCGAAGTCGGCGTGCGCGGCGCGCTGGCGCCGAAGTTCGAGGGCTATGCCTTCGCCGGTTACGAAGACAGCGACGATTTCGACGGTGATTTCTACGGCCGCCTGGGTGGGCAGGTGAAGTTCACGCCCAACTGGGGCCTGACCGGCGACGTCAAGTTCGCCGACAACGACACCCAGTGGTTCGTGGGACCGCGCTACACGTTCTAAGCAATACCGTTTCAAGCGACATCGCTGTTCCGCGACGCGTCCCTCTCTCCCCGCGTCGCACCCCGAGCCCGGCCTTGTGCCGGGCTTTTTTATTGGCCGACGCCATCGTGGATCCATCCAGCTTGGGAGGCGGGCTCGGCTTGAATGAATCGTCAGGCCGCCGCAATCCGCCAGGGCGGGTTCTTGCGGTTCTCGCCGGCCCAGAAGAGGCAGATTGCATTTCCCGACGGGTCTTTCAGCCGCGCTTCCCACCACAGCCAGGGCTCGTCCGTTGGCAGCTGGGTAAACACGAAGCCCTTGTCCTGAAGGCTTGCCACTCTCGCATCGAGGTCGGCGCATTCGAAATAAACGACCACGCCAGTGCCGGCAATGACGTGGTCCACGAGATGCACGGAGAAGGTGGCATCCCCGTCGGGACACTCGAACCGTGCGTAACGCGCCGTCGAGCCGACAATCTGCGCGAACCCCATGTTCCGGTAAAACAGGGCGGAGCGTTCGACGTCCGTGGCCGGAAGGGTGATTTGATTGAGGCGCATCGCGACGAGATTTTCCAGAGACCTGGCGGGACTCAATCCTTGAACAGGGTTTCCGGATATTCGGGCTTTTGTTCGCGCGCCAGCAGTTGCTGCAGTCCCGCGGCCGGGGTCAGGACGCCGTGCAGCACGTCGCGCACGGCGCTCGAAATCGGCAGGTCGATGCCATGGCGGTCGGCCTGGCGCATCACTTCATCGGCGGTCTGCACCGATTCGACCACCTGGCCGATCTCGCGCACCGCATCGTCCAGCGACTGGCCGCGACCCAGGGCCAGGCCCAGACGGCGGTTGCGGGACAGATCGCCGGTGCAGGTCAGCACCAGGTCGCCGAGCCCGGCCAGGCCCATCACCGTTTCCGGCTTGGCCCCGATCGCCGCGGACAGGCGCAGCATCTCGTTGAGGCCGCGGGTGATCAGGCCGGCACGCGCGTTCAACCCCAGTTGCATGCCATCGGCCACGCCGGTGGCCACCGCCAGTACGTTCTTCATCGCTCCGCCGAGTTCGGCGCCGACCATGTCGTCGCCGGTGTAGGCGCGGAACGCGGGGCCGTGCAGCACGTCGGCCACGCGCTGGGCGAAATCCGGATCGCTGCCATGCACGGTCAGCGCGGTGGGCAGGCCTTGCGCGACTTCCTTGGCGAATGAGGGACCGGTGACCACGGCCAGGGGCACTTCCGGACCGAGCAGGTCTTCGGCCACTTCATGCAGGAAACGTCCCGAACCCGGCTCGAAGCCCTTGGTCGCCCAGGCGACCCCCGCGGCTTCGGGACGCAGCGGCGCCAGCAGGCGAAGGGTTTCGGTGAATGCATGCGAGGGCACCACCACCAGCACCAGGTCGGCGCCCTGCAGCGCGGCGGTCAGGTCGGTGGTGGCGCGCAGGCTTTCCGGCAAGGGGATGCCGGGCAGGTAGCGCGGGTTTTCGTGGTCCTGGTCGATGGCCGCGACGGCTTGCGCGTCGCGGCCCCACAGCACTACGTCATGCCCATGGCGCGCCATCAGCGCGGCCAGCGCCGTGCCCCAGGAACCCGCGCCCAATACCGCGACCTTCAACAATTCGGCCATCCGTCGTTCCCCTGGAAATCATCGACGGGCCGGACGTGGCCCGTGGAACCGCTGCCCATGGCAGCGATTCAACCACAGGTTCGGGCTTCAGCCTTCAGGCGTTGCCGACCGGCTCGCTGTTGGCCAGTTCCCCATTCTCGGCTTGCGCCGCGCGCTGGCGCAGGGTTTCCGCATACAAGCCGTCGAAGTTGATCGGCTGCAGGAAGAACGGCGGGAAACCACCGGCCTGGATCAGGTCGCTGAGCAACTGGCGGATGTATGGGAACAGGATGTTCGGGCACTGCGTGCCCAGCAGGCCGTCCACCGCCTGCGGCTCCAGGCCGACCAGGCCGAACACGCCGGCCTGCTGCACTTCGGCCACGTAGGCGACCTTGTCGCCGGCCTTGCAGGTCAGGGTCACCGCCAGCACGACCTCGAAGGCGTTCTCGTTGAGGCGCTGCACGCGCTGGTTGAGGTTGAGCTGCAGTTCGGGCTGCACGTTCTCGCTGTAGATCGCGGGCGCGCCCGGGACTTCGAACGAAACGTCCTTGACGTAGATCTTCTCTACGGTGAAAGCGGGAGCAGCGGCTTCGGCGGGCACGGCGGCGCCGTTGGTGGTTTCGTCGGACATGGACTTACTCCGTGGATCTGGATGGTTGGAAAGTGGGGACAAACAAGCTCCCCCATGGGATGGCGGCGCATGCGCCCGGGTTCAAGGGCGCGCCGTCACGGAAAACGACCGGCTATCGGCCCTTGACCAGCGGCAGGTCGGCCTGCTGCCAGGCGGCGACGCCGCCGTCCAGCAAGTACACCTGCTCGAAGCCGGCCTTCTTCAGGCGCTTGGCCGCGGCCGACGAGGCCTGGCCGTTGCGGCACACCACCACCACCGGCAACTGCTTGGCCGGGGCCAGCAGCTTGTTCTCGGGATCGAACTGGCTGGGGGTGAGGTTGCGGCTGCCGGCGATGTGGCCCTTCTCGAAATCGCCGCTGGCCGACAGGTCGATGACCAGGGCGTTGTCGCGGTTGATCAGCCCGGTAAGCTCGGCCGGGCGCAGGTGCTTGTAGCCGCGGAACAGGCCGGCGATCTCGGTGGCGATGAGGGCCAGGGTCAGGCCGACCAGGGCCAGGGAAAGCATGGGCGAGGCGCTGACGAAGGCCTGCAGTTGTTCGAAATTCACGGTTAGGGACGGCTGCAAAACGGGCCGCGATTGTCGCACAGGCGGGAATGGTGAATGGGGATGAGGTTTGCGTTTGTCTTCCCCCTCTGAAAAAGGGGACAAAAGCAGCTCCAGCCCTTCAGTTGCCTATTCCCCATCCCACAGGTCGGGCAGCCCCACCACCAGCCACCAGCGCTTGGCTTCCGGGTCCCAGCGCCAGAGCTCCTGATAGCGCAGGCTGCGCTCGGCCATGGTGTGCTTGTTGATGACCCGTAGCTCGATGTTGCGCACCGCGCTGCCATCGGCGGCCATGCTGCTGTTCTTGTCGGCGTAGCCCGAGATCTCTATCTGTTCGTAGCGTTCGAATTCCAGCGGGGTCATCGGGTGCGCGTTGCGGTAGACGGGGTCCACCAGCTGCCAGGCCTGCTCGAATTCGCCCCAGCGGATCGCAGCGGCATAAGCGGTCTGCATCGTTTCCAGCATGCTCCGCTGCCTGCGCTTGCCGACGGCATCGGCGGGCGCCGCGACCAGCAGCAGCACCACCAGTATCGCGGTCAGGTTCAGCCATTTGCGCATTTGCCGGATCCCTCTGTGCCAGCGCGCATCCTACCCTTTCGCGATGGCCACATAGCGGCCGGCCAGGTCGGCCGCGACCCCGCCTTCAGGTAAATGTATGCGCGCCTGCAGCTGGATCCGGGCTCGGCCGCGCTGCGTCAGGGTGGCGAGGAAGGTTTCCCAAGATTCCCCCGGCGCCAGCATCGCCTCCGCTTCCAGGTCGGCGTACAGGGGCTTGCGATAGCGCACCTCGCTGTCGGCGACGAACACATCCGCCTGCAATCCCGCCAATTGCAGGCGCACCATCACCAGACCCCAGCCGGCCAAGGTCATCAGCGAAGTCATGCTGCCGCCGAACCCACTGCCTTTGTCGTTGACATTGGCCGCCAATGGGGCGCGCAGCCGCAGGCATTGGCCGTCGTAACCGACGATTTCGGTGCGCATCGCCACGATCGGAGGCATGCCGCGACAAAGCGCGCGTAACGTTTCCAGAGCGACATCGACGCCCTTCGGGGCTGCATTCATCTGCGATGATCCACGCATGGCTTTCGCCGAACCGCCCGGATGGTACGTCATCTCGTTGCGCCCGCAGGGCGGGCACGCGCCGTTGCGCCGCGCCGCCGCGCAACACGGTGCGCGCTTGCTGGCCTTGTCTCCGTGGCGACTGCAGTTGCGCGACGACGACGCTGCGCGCACCGCGTTGCGCGCAGCGCTGGCGGCGCCGCGGGTGTTGTTCACCAGCCCGGTGGCGGTGCGCGCCGCGTCCGCGCTGTTGGCGCTGGACAGCAAGCCCGGCCAGGCCTGGATCGCGGTCGGCGGCGGCACCGCACTGGCGCTGCGCCGCGCCGGTATCGCCAAGGTCGAATCGCCCGCGCGCATGGACAGCGAAGGCTTGCTGGATCTGCCTGCACTGCGCGAACTCGCCGGGGTGAAAGTCGGGCTGGTGACGGCGCCGGATGGGCGTGGCCTGCTCGCGCCCGCCTTGCGCGAACGCGGCGCCGAACTGCTGCGTGCGGACGTGTATGCGCGCATGCCGGTGCCGCTCTCGCTGGCGGCACTGAACAGGCTGCGCGCACTCGACGCGCCCGCGTGCCTCGCCCTGAGCAGTGGCGCCGCCTTGCAACGGATCATCGACTCGGCGCCGGCGGACATCCTGGACCTGCTTCGGGATTTGCCCGTGGCCGCAGCCAGTCCGCGACTGTCGAAGATCGCCCGCGATGCCGGCTTTTTGCAGGTCGAACTGGCGGACGGCCCGCGCCCGCGGCAATTACTTGCCGTCATGGCGCACCGCTTCCGTTAGCATTCGTGCGTATGCATGAACTCCATGGACAAGGACGCTGGTGTGACTGAAGAAACCACCTCTTCCCCTTCCAGACGCGGCAGCCGTAGCCTCATCGTCGTGCTGCTGGTCGTGTTGCTGTCGGGCCTGCTGGCCTGGCGCGGCTGGGTGGCGTGGCAGGCGCGGGAAACCCAGGCGCAAGCCCGGGCGGACGCCGCCGAACAGCGCATCGCCGCCCTGGAACAGCGCATCGACGCCTTGCGCCGCGACCAGCGCGCGCAGACCCAGCGCATCCAGGACGCCGCCGCCACCAACCGCGTGCTGCGCGACGAGGTGCTGGGCTTGAGCCAGCGCGGCGCGCTGCTGGAAGACAGCGTGTCGAAACTCGCCGATCCCACCCGCCATGGCCCGCAGGCGCTGCGCCTGGACGAAGTGGAACTGTTGCTGAGCCAGGCCGCGCAACGCCTGCACATCGCCGGCGACGTGGACGGCGCGCGCCGCGCCTACAGCCTGGCCGCCGGTGCGCTGCAGGGCGTGGACGACCCGCATCTGCTCAACCTGCGCCAGGCGCTGGCGCAGGAACGGGCCGCACTCGAATCGCTGGGCGCGGCGCCGCAGGCCGCCATCGCCCGCCGCCTCGATGCCTTTGCCGCCGCACTGCCCCGGCTTCCACACCGGGCTCCCGGCAACGGCGACGCGCGTCGTCCCCTCTGGCAGCGCTTGCTCGCGCCGCTGGTGGAGGTGCGCCCGACCCGCGGCGATGTCGCCCTTGCGTCCTCCGAACGCGCCACCGGCGAAGCGGCGCTGCAGATCGAACTGGGCCTGGCCCGCGCCGCGCTGGAACGTGACGATGCCGAAGGCTTCCGCGCAGCGTTGGGACGCGTCGACGCCTGGCTGCCGCGGTTGTGGCCGGATTCACCGGCGTTGCGGCAACGTCGCAATGAATTGAAGGCGCTGCGCGCCGCGCCGTTGCAACCCGAACTTCCGGTACTCGGCAGCACCTTGCAGCAGCTGCGCCTGCTGCGGAACGCCGGGGCATCGATTCCGCTTCCGGCAACACCTGCAGTTCCCCTTCCCAGCCCGGAGATCGAACGATGAAAGCCTTCCGGACCGTGCTGCTGTTGCTGCTGCTGATCGCAGTCGGCGTACTCGCCGCGCAGTGGCTGGCGCAGGACTCCGCCCGCGATCTGGGCGAGGTGCTGGTGCGGGTCGGCGGCAACGATTACAGCGCGACCTTGCCCGGTGCGTTGCTGGCCTTCGCCGCCGCGGCCTTGTTCCTGTGGCTGTTGTGGAAACTGGTCAGCCTGCCGTTTCGCGCCTGGAGCCGTTTCCGCCGCAAGCAGGCCCGCGCGCGCCTGACCGAAGGCCTGGATGCGCTGCAGGGCGGGCATTGGCTGCGCGCGGAGAAATTGCTGCAGCGCGCGGCCGAGGATGACGAGGTCGGCACCATCGCGCGTACCGCGGCAGCACGCGCGGCCGATGCGCGCGGCGACGAAGCCGCGCTCCAGGCACACCTGGCCGCGCTCGCGCAACGCAATGCGGGCGTGCACGCGCTGGCCTTGGCCGAGCGTGCGCTGGCACAGCAACGCCCCGCCGATGCGCTGGCTGCGCTCGACACGCCCGCCGTGCAACCGTTGCCGCCGCGCGGCCTCGCGCTGCGTGCCGAAGCCCTGGCCGCCAGCGGCCGCGCCGGCGAGGCTTATGGAATGCTGGGTCCGTTGAAGCAGCAACAGGCGTTGTCGGTGGCCGCTTACACCGAATTGGAATCGCGCCTGGCCGCGCAAGCCATACGCGAAGCCACTGACGCCAATGTGCTCGCCGAACGCTGGGACACCTTGCCCAAACCATTGCGCGCGGAACCGGCCATCGTCGCCGCCTACGCGGAACGCGCCACCGCCCTGCGCTGGGACGATGCCGCCGCGCGCAGCCTGGAACAGGCGATCGATACCCGCTGGGACGAATCCCTGGTCGCGTTGTACGGGCGCCTGCCGATCGGCAAGCTCGATTCGCGCCGCGCCAGCGCGCA
>JAKFDG010000045.1:0-2865 GCA_036677285.1 Pseudoxanthomonas sp. | reverse complement strand
ACAGGTCACCCTGGCGCTGCCCGGCCGGCACAACGTGCAGAACGCGCTGGCCGCGGCCGCCATCGGCTGGCAGCTGGGAGTGTCGCCGCAGGACATCGCCAACGCGCTGGAGAAGTTCTCCGGCATCGGCCGTCGCTTCAACGACCTGGGCGAGATCACCACACCTTCGGGTGCATGCGTGCGGCTGGTCGACGACTACGGCCACCACCCGCGCGAGCTCGCGGCGGTGTTCGCCGCCGCACGCGGCGGCTGGCCCGACAAGCGCCTGGTAGTCGCGTTCCAGCCTCATCGCTACAGCCGCACGCGCGACCAGTTCGATGCCTTCGCCGCGGTGCTTTCGGAGGTGGATGCGCTGGTGCTGAGCGAGGTCTATCCCGCGGGCGAGGCGCCGATCGCCGGGGCCGACGCCAAGTCACTGGCGCGCGCGATCCGTGCGCGCGGCCGCAATGAACCGGTGGTGGTCAGCCAGGTGTCCGAGCTCGCCGTCGTGCTTCCCGACGTGCTGCAGGACGGCGATCTGCTGTTGTTGATGGGCGCCGGTGATATCGGCCATGTCGCCCACGACCTCCTCGCCCATGGTTTTGAAGGAAAGAAAGAAGAATGAGCCAGTACGCATTCCCCGCGCCGCGCGTCACCGACCCGGATGCCTTCGGTCGTGTTGCCGTGCTCCTGGGCGGCAGTTCCAGCGAGCGCGAGGTGTCGCTGGATTCGGGCCGCAACGTGCTCGAGGCGCTGCGCGCGCGCGGCGTCGACGCGACTGCGGTGGACGGCATCCCGGCACTGACCGAAGCGCTGGTGCAGAAGAAGTTCGACCGCGTGTTCAACATACTCCACGGTCACAAGGGCGGTGGCGAGGACGGCGTCGTCCAGGGCCTGCTGGAAACCTTCGGCACGCCTTACACCGGTTCCGGGGTGCTCGGATCCGCGTTGAGCATGGACAAGGTGCGTACCAAGCAGGTGTGGCTGTCGCTGGGACTGCCGACGCCGCACTACGTGCGTCTCCTGCGTGGCGATGATGTGCACGCCGCGGCGCGGAAACTCGGGCTACCGGTGATCGTCAAACCGGCCAACGAAGGTTCCAGTGTCGGCGTGACCCGCGTATTCAAGGACAGCGACCTCGACGCTGCTGTCGAGCTGGCCGCGCGCTATGACGGTGAGCTGCTGATGGAACAGCTGGTCGAAGGCGACGAACTGACCGTGGCCATCCTCGGTGACGTCGCGCTGCCGTCGATCCGCATCGTGCCCAAGGGCCAGTGGTACGACTACCACGCCAAATACGTGGCCGAGGACACGCAGTACCTGTGCCCGGGGCTGGAAGGCGTGGACGAAACCGAGATCGGGCGCATCTCGCTGGCCGCCTTCCAGGCCGCAGGTTGCAGCGGCTGGGGTCGCGTGGACGTGATGCGCGACCGCACCACCGGAAATTTCCATCTGCTGGAAGTGAACACCGCGCCCGGCATGACCAGCCATTCGCTGGTGCCCAAGTCCGCGAAGCAGGCCGGCATCGGCTTCGAGGAACTGTGCTGGCGGATCCTGGAAACCACCTTGCCGGAGGTGGCCCGCTGATGAACGCCGCGTTGCGCATCCTCACCTGGCTGCTGGCCATCGCGTTGGTCGCGTTGCCGGTGGTGGCAGTGGTCAATGGCTGGATCGGCGCCGAGCGCTGGCCGCTGACCCGGCTGCGTGCGCACGGTGAGTTCAAGCGCGTCGATGCGGCGCAGTTGCGTGCGGTGGTCCTGCCATACGCGCGCCAGGGATTCTTCGCGGTGCGCCTGCAGGATGCCCAGGACGAGGTGGAGAAACTGCCCTGGGTGGAACGCGCCGAGGTACGCAAGCGCTGGCCGGACGTGATGGAGATCGAAATCGTCGAGCACAAGCCGTTCGCGCGCTGGGGCGCTGATCGCCTGCTGTCGGAGCACGGGCGCCTGTTCCCGATTCCCAAGGGTCTGGCCCTGGCCACGCTGCCGCGACTTGGCGGGCCCGATTCGCAGGTCCAGGAAGTCGTCGCCCTCTACAACGAATCGCGCGAGCTTTTCGCACCGATCGGCTTCAAGGTCGACAGCCTGGTGATGGATCGCCGCGGCAGCTGGTCGCTGGCGCTCGATAACGGCACCGAAGTGGTGATCGGTCGCGCCGACGCCCGCCCGCGGCTGGACCGCTTCGCGCGGATGCTGCCGCAGCTGCTGGCGCGCAACGCGCAGCCTCTGCAGCGAGCCGACCTTCGCTACACCAACGGATTCGCATTGAGCTGGGCTACGACAAAGCCCGCCAGCGCCGAAGTAGCGCCCCCACCCCAACCCTCTCCCGCAGGCGGGAGAGGGGGCAACAACCAACAGGCAAGCACATGAATCGCAAAGGCGACAAATCGCTGATCGTCGGCCTCGACATCGGCACATCCAAGGTGACCGCGCTGGTCGGCGAGTATTCGCCCGGCAATCCGATCGAGGTCATCGGCATCGGCTCGCACGAGTCGCGTGGGCTCAAACGCGGCGTGGTGGTCGACATCGAGTCCACGGTGCAGTCGATCCAGCGCGCGGTCGAGGAGGCCGAGCTGATGGCCGGCTGCGAGATCCGCTCCGTGTATGCCTCGATTTCCGGCGCGCACGTGCAGTGCAAGAACTCGCCCGGCATCGTCCCGATCCGCGACGGTGAAGTGACCTGGGGCGATCTGGATCGCGTGCTGGAAGCGGCCAAGGCCGTGGCCATCCCCGCCGACCAGAAGATCCTGCACGCGATTCCGCGCGAATATGTCCTGGACGATTCGCAGGAGGGCATCCGCAATCCGGTCGGCATGACCGGGGTGCGCCTGGAGGTGCATGCGCACCTGGTGGTGTGCGCGCAGTCTGCCGCGGCCAACATCAGCAA
>JAKFDG010000044.1:0-6919 GCA_036677285.1 Pseudoxanthomonas sp. | reverse complement strand
TTTGACGAGCCTTCGAACTGCGGAAGGCCATCGCTGATCTCGTAGTAGTCCGCTTTCTCGCCGACGAAGATGTGCCCTATCGTCTTCAACCCCGTGGGCCCGTCGAGCGACCCGGCAAGGATCCCGGTGGCATCCAGGTCGAAGGGCTCCCAGAACAGGCTGGAGCCGCACACCCGGCAGAATCCGCGGCGGGCCACTTCCGAGGTCTGGTACCAGGCGAGGCCCGCGTCATTGGTGACCGTGATATCCGCTTTCCGCGCTTTCGAATGCGGGCCGAAACCACCGTGCAGGCGCTGGCACATGCTGCAGTGGCAGTTGACCACGTTTCGCAACAGGCCCCTGACTTCATAGCGCACCGCGCCGCAAAGGCAGCCGCCCGTGATGGTTTTCCTGCTGTCGGTCATGTCCACTCCGTCAAGGCATCCAGCACCGGATTCAGAACGCGTCGCTGCCCGGATGCAGTTCGATGTTCAAGGCGATGGCGAGCAGGCGCATCGCCTCGTCGTCGCGGCTGAGGGTGATCCAGCCGCCCTGGTCGTCGCTGCCGGTGTCCCAGGTCCACAGGGTGTAGCCGCGTTCGCGCAGGCGGTCGTAGGCGGTGGACATCAGCGCCGGCACATCGGTATTGGCCAGGAAATCCTCGTCGGACGGATCGCCACCCCAGTCGATCTCCAGGTTCCAGCGCCGCACCAGTTCGGTGACGCTGTCGACGAAGGATTCGAGGTCGTTGCCGTCGACGAAGAATCCCGAACTCCAGTCGATCGCATCCTTGAGCACCCATACCGGTTCGGCGTCCTCGCCGGCTTCAACCATCGCCTCCTGGTAATGGCCGAACTGGCGCAGCGCGGTTTCCTCGTCGCCTGGATTGATCAGCAGCAACAGCTGCCAGACCAGCGCCTCGGGAGTGAGTTCACCGGCGTCGGCCTCGTCTTCGGGGTCGGTCTCGAAGTCGCCGTAGTCGGATTCGTTGTCGGGCAGGTTCATGTGCAGGTACGGGAGCGATCCGGGGCGTCGATAGTGGCGCCTGGGGCCGGCGTTGGAAAGCACTTCCTGTTTGCCTGCTGGGAAGGCACCCGACGACCTCGTTCGCAGTAATCCGGCGATTGTGGAAGACTCCCGGCATGACCGTTTACGTTGACGACGCCGTCACCCAGTGGCGCGGCCAGCGCTGGGCGCACCTGATGGCCGACAGCCTGGACGAACTGCATGCGATGGCTGCGCAGCTGGGCATCCCGCGGCGCGCGTTCCAGGACAAGACCAGCGGCGCGCATTACGACGTCACCGCGGAACTGCGCGAACACGCGCTGCACCTGGGGGCGGTGGCGATCTCGCGCCACGCCGACAAGGACAAGGTGCGGGAAGTGATCCGCGTTGCCAAGGCACAGGCGACGCAACGCGAATAGCGGTGCGCGGCCGCCGCGTTTATCCTGTCGCCCCGCTTTCATGTTTCCCGAGCCGCACCCATGACCGACACGCCTCCCGACCGCCTCGCCATCAATCCCGCCAGCCCGTTCCACGACGGAGCCGCGATCGACCGGGGCGTCGGTATCCGCTTCAATGGCGTGGAGCGCGACAACGTCGAGGAATACAGCGTCAGCGAAGGCTGGATCCGGGTGCAGGTGGGCAAGTCCAAGGACCGCCGCGGCAATCCGATGACGATCAAGGTCAAGGGCGAGGTCGTGCCCTACTTCAAGGACATCGCCTGATCCTCCGCCGCACGGCATGCGCATGCGCCAGGGTCCGGCGCAGAATGGCGTCGCTCCCGGTTTGCTAGGCTGCGCGCACCTCGACACCTAGCAGCCTCCATGCGGACCAGCGGCATCTCGTTCCACCATCCGTTCGCATTCTGGTTCGGCTGCCTGCTGGTGCTCGGCGGCGTGCTGGCGCACATGCCGATGTTCATGATGGGCCAACACACCCACTGGCAGATGGTGGGCATGCCGATGAGCCCGGAAATGTGGATCGGCATGGCCGTCATCCCGCTGGGGCTTGTGCTGTCGATGTATGGACTGATGCCGCGCATCGAGCAGATGCGCATGGCCACCCAGCAAAGGCGCGACCACCACTACTTCCATATCGCCGACGGCGTGCCGCTCAACCGCGAGCACTGGACCCTGGTCGTCGTGCTGATCGTCGCCCTGGCCGTGGACGTGATGAAGCCGGCCACGCTCGGCTTCGTGATGCCGGGCATGAGCGCCGAGTACGAGATATCCCGGTCCAGGGCCAGCCTGCTGGCGCTGGTCGCGCTGACCGGCACCACGGTCGGATCGGTGCTCTGGGGACGCATGGGCGACCTGTTCGGCCGGCGCGCCGCGATCCTGCTGTCGGCGCTGATGTTCATCGGCACCGCGATCTGCGGCGCGATGCCCACCTTCGAATGGAACCTGGCGATGTGCTTCCTGATGGGCGCCTCGGCCGGCGGCCTGCTGCCGATCGCGTTCACGCTGATGGCCGAAACCATTCCGGCGGCGCACCGTGGCTGGCTCCTGGTGGCGCTGGGCGGGATCGGCACTTCCGCCGGCTATCTGCTCGCCTCGGGCGCGGCGGCGATCCTGGAGCCGATGTTCAGCTGGCGCATCCTGTGGCTGCTGGGGCTGCCGACCGGTGCGCTGATCATCTTCCTCAACCGCTGGATTCCCGAATCGCCGCGCTTCCTGTCCAACGTCGGCCTGGAGAACGAGGCGCGTGCGGTGCTACGCAAGTTCTCCGGGACGCAACCGACCGCGATCGAAACCGACGATTCCCCGGACGCCGATCGCCCGGTCATCGACGAGCAGCATCCGGTCGCCGGCATGCGCCAGCTGCTGCGCGGGCGCCATGCGCGCATCACCTGGGGTCTGCTGGTCTGCGGCGTGGCCTGGGGGCTGGCCAACTTCGGCTTCCTGCTGTGGCTGCCGACCAACCTGGTCGAGCTGGGCGTGGATGCGAGCAGCGCCAGCGCCCTGCTGGCGCGTTCGGCGGTGATCGCCCTGCCCGGCATCGGCGTGGTGGTATGGCTGTACCACCGCTGGAGCAGCATCCGCTCGCTGGTGCTGTTCATCGCCCTGACCACCTTCTCGCTGCTGGCGTTCTGCGTGATGGGATGGACGCAGCTGCAGTCGGCGACTGCGACGATCGTCGCCACCGCCGCGCTGCTGGTCAGCGTCAGCGGCGTGATCGCGATGTTGATTCCGTACGCGGCGGAGATCTATCCCGTGCACCTGCGCGCGACCGGCTCGGGCGTGGTCGCGGCCAGCTCCAAGTTCGGCGGCATCCTTGGCGCCGGCCTGGCCATCCTTGGATTCTTCGAGCACTTCGCACTGTCGGCGCTACTGATCGCGCTGCCGATGGCCGTCTCCGGGGCGATGCTGCTGCGCAGCGGCATCGAAACCCGCGGGCACCGCCTGGAGGACATCCAGCGCAAGTTGTCGGAATAGTCCCTGCTCCGCGTGGAGGCGCGCGCGATCACTTCGCGGTGGCGCCACCCAGGTGCTTCGAAAGAAAAGCGAGCAGGCGCGTGTAGTACTCACGCCGATGTTCGTCGGTGTAGAAGCCGTGGCCTTCGGTGGGGAAGTACAGCGTCTCCACCGGTACGCCGGCTTCATTCAGTGCCTTCTCCATCTTCTTCGCGTGTGCGATCGGAACGCGCTCGTCCTTGCCGCCCGCGGCCAGGAACACCGGCACCTTGATCCGGTCGGCCAGGTTCACCGGCGACACTGCGCCCAGTGCATCGCGTTCACCCAACCAGTCATTGGCCCAGGTCTTCGATGAGCGGCTGTAGGCCGCATCATCCTTGTGCATCTTCTCCAGGTCGTACACGCCCACGTAGCCGACCGCGCATGCGTACAGTGACGGCTCCTTGGCCACGCCCATCAGCGCCGCGTAACCGCCATAGCTGGCACCGTACAGGCAGATGCGGGCGGGGTCGGCGACACCTTCCGCGATCGCCCAGCGGGTGGCGTCGGTCAGGTCGTCCTGCATGGCCTTGCCCCATTGGCGCCCGCCGGCCTGCAAGTGGTCGCGTCCGTAGTTGCCCGAACCGCGATAGTTCAGGCGCAGCACCGCGTAACCGGCCGCGGCCAACATCTGGCTGTCGTCGTCGAACTCCCATTCGTCGAAGATCCCGAACGGGCCGCCATGGGGCAATACCACCAGCGGCAGCCGCTTGTCCTTGCCGGCCGGCACGGTGAGGTAACCGTGCAGCGCCATGCCATCGCGCGCCTTCAGCGTGACCTCACGCGCGGGCGGCACCGTCGCCGGGACGAACCACTCGCGCCGGCTGTGGATGCCCACCGCGTCCTTCTTCACCGTATCGAACAGGTAGAAGTCGCCATTGTTGCGGTCGCTCCACACCTGCACCACGGCCTTGCCGCCATCGGCGGTGGTGGAGGTGACGGCGACGGCCTCGTTGGGGAACGCTTTTTCCAGGCTCCGGTACAGGCGCGCGGTGGGCGAGGTTTCGTCGAAGAAGCGGCTTCGGATGCGGTCGCTCATGTACCAGGCGCCGGCTGGCTCGTGCGCGTCCAGCCGGTAGATCACCGCCCAGGGATCGACCGTGGCATCGCGCAGCAACTGCTTGCGCGCGCCGGTGGCGGGGTCGTAGCCGAAAATCGCATCCGGGCCACCCGGCATCTCGCTTTGCAGGTAGGCGGTCTTCCCGTCCTCGGAGAATCCAAGCGCGTGCACCACCAGGCCGCTCTGTGCTTCATCGTTGACCAGCCGCCAGTCCTGGCCGCGGGCCTCGCGGTAGTACAGCTTGCTGACGTTGTCGTAGCCGGAGCCGCGCGCGAAGCGCACCTCGCCCGAGATGTCGGCGGTGAAGCTTGCGTTGCGTACCGGCGCCGACGCCACCGGCTGGCGCCGACGCGAGTAGATGTCCAGCTTCTCCACCCGGGTCTGCGGATCGGTCGTGAGCGGCCTCGCCGCCACCAGCACGTTGCGCGCGTCGCTGGCCAGGGGGTCGATGAGGAACACCGCCGGTTCGGAATCCATGCTGATGGTGTCGCCGATGCCGACCATCGAATCCGGAATTCCATACGGACTGGCCAGCAACATCGGGCGGCTGCCGTCTGCATTGACCGCGTGCAACTCGCCGGTGGCATACGGCGCGTCGCGGGTGCCCAGTCGCTGGGCCATCGCCACCACCACGCGTTCATCGTTGGCCCACCAGAAATCGTCGACTTCAGAGCTTTTCCCGCCGGCAGCCTTCGCCGCGATGGTCTTGTCCGAGAGCCGCAGGATCGCCAGCACCGTACGGTCTTCCAGCGGCACGGTCACCGCAATGAACTCGCCGGTGGGCGAGATCTTCATGCGTTCGTAGCGGTCGCGCCTAAGGTACGCGTCCAGATCCACCTGGGCGCAGGCCGGCGCCGCGAACATCCACGCTGCCAGCAAGACCAGCGCCTTATTCACCTTCATCGATGCATTCCCCCTGGGCCGTTGCGGCCAGCGGGCATATTAGAGCCGACTCAGGCCTTCAGCTTCCACCCGGTGCGGAAGATCCACCACACCGCTGCCAGGCACAGACCCAGGAAACCGACGATGGCGCCCAGGCTGACCGCGACGTTGACGTCGGCCACGCCGTAGAAACTCCAGCGGAAGCCGCTGATCAGGTAGACCACCGGGTTGAACAGGGTGATCTTCTGCCAGATCGGCGGCAGCATGTTGATCGAATAGAACGCGCCGCCGAGGAAAGTCAGCGGGGTCACGATCATCAGCGGGATCACCTGCAGCTTCTGGAAGTCGTCGGCCCACAGGCCGATGATGAAACCGAACAGGCTGAAAGTGACCGCGGTCAGCAGCAGGAAGCCCACCATCCACAGCGGATGCGCGATTTCGTACGGCACGAACAGGCGCGCGGTGACCAGGATCAGCACCCCCAGGATCAGCGACTTGGTCGCCGCGGCGCCGACATAGCCGATCACCACCTCGATGTACGACACCGGCGCGGACAGCAGCTCGTAGATCGTACCGGCCCACTTGGGCATGTAGATGCCGAACGAGGCGTTGGAGATGCTCTCGTTGAGCAGCGACAGCATGATCAGGCCCGGGATGATGAAGGCGCCGTAGCTGACCCCGCCGATATCGCCCATGCGCGAACCGATCGCCGCGCCGAACACCACGAAGTACAGCGAGGTCGACAACACCGGCGAGGCGATGGACTGGGTGATGGTGCGGAAGGTGCGCGCCATCTCGAAACGGTAGATCGCGCGGACTGCGTGCCAGTTCATGCGCGATCTCCGTTGCGGTCAGAGTGGACCAGGCTGACGAAGATCTCCTCCAGCGAACTCTCGCTGGAATGCAGGTCCTTGAAGTCGATGCCCAGTTCGCCCAGGCGCTTGAGAAGCGCGGCGATGCCGGTTTCCTCGGATTGCACGTCAAAGGTATAGACCAGCGCATGGCCATCGTCGGCCAGCTCCAGCGGCAACCCGGAGAGTTCCTCGGGGATCCGTTGCAGCGAGTTCTGCAGTTGCAACGTCAGCTGCTTCTTGCCCAGCTTGCGCATCAGCACGTCCTTGTCCTCGACCAGGATCAGCTCGCCCTTGCTGATCACGCCGATGCGGTCGGCCATTTCCTCGGCTTCCTCGATGTAGTGCGTAGTCAGGATGATGGTCACCCCGCTGGCGCGCAGCGCGCGCACCATCCCCCACATGTCGCGGCGCAGCTCGACATCGACGCCGGCGGTGGGTTCGTCCAGAAACAGGATCTGCGGTTCGTGCGACAGCGCCTTGGCGATCAGCACGCGGCGCTTCATGCCGCCGGACAGGGCCATGATCTTGCTGTCCTTCTTGTCCCACAGCGACAGGTCGCGCAGGACTTTCTCCAGATAGGCCGGGTTCGGCGGCTTGCCGAACAGGCCGCGGCTGAACTTCACCGTCGCCCACACCGTCTCGAACGCGTCGGTCGACAGTTCCTGCGGCACCAGCCCGATCTTGCTGCG
>JAKFDG010000043.1:0-4000 GCA_036677285.1 Pseudoxanthomonas sp. | reverse complement strand
CGCGCTGCGCCGAAGAAACGCTTCGGGCGGTGCAGGGCGTTGGCGTCGACGCCGCCGGTCAGGACCTTGCCCGAGCTGGGCACCACGTTGTTGTAGGCGCGGGCCAGGCGGGTGATGGAGTCGAGCAGGATCACCACGTCCTTCTTGTGCTCGACCAGGCGTTTGGCGCGCTCGATCACCATCTCGGCGACCTGCACGTGGCGCGCGGCCGGTTCGTCGAACGTGGAGGAGATCACTTCGCCGCGCACGGTGCGCTGCATCTCGGTGACTTCTTCCGGACGCTCGTCGATCAGCAGCACGATCATGTGCACGTCGGGATGGTTGGTCGTGATCGCGGTAGCGATCTGCTGCATCATGATCGTCTTGCCCGCCTTCGGCGGCGACACGATCAGCGCGCGCTGGCCCTTGCCCTGCGGCGCCATCAGGTCGAGGATGCGGCCGGCGATGTCTTCGCTGGAGCCGTTGCCGCGTTCCAGGGTGAAGCGTCGGCGCGGGAACAGCGGGGTCAGGTTCTCGAACAGGACCTTGTTCTTCGATGCCTCCAGCGGCTCGCCGTTGATCGTATCCACGATCGACAGCGCGAAATAGCGTTCGCCGTCCTTCGGGAAACGGATGCGGCCGCTGAGGTGGTCGCCGGTGCGCAAGTTGAAGCGGCGGATCTGGCTGGGCGAGATGTAGGTGTCGTCCGGGCCGGCCAGGTAGCTGGCCTCGGCCGCGCGCAGGAAGCCGAAGCCGTCCGGCAGGATTTCCAGCACGCCGTCGGCGGCGACGCCTTCGCCATGGCGGGTCAGCACCTTCAGCAGCGCGAAGATCACGTCCTGCTTGCGGGCGCGAGCCACGCCTTCGGAGATGCTGAGCTGTTCGGCGATGTCCAGCAGCTTCTGCGCCGGCATGCGCTTGAGGTCGCTCAACGAATACTGCGGAAAGCCCTCCGGCACGCCAGGCGCCGGGCCACGGGGCACGAAGGCCTCGTTGGCGCCGTTGTCGCTGGGCATACCGTCGTTGCGCGGCCGTTGCTCGCGGTCGCGGCGGTTGCGGAAACGATCGCGGCGGTTGTTGTTGTTCTGATTGAAGCGATTGTTGTCGCGCTGCTCGCCGTCCTGCTGGCCGCCCTGTTGCTGCGGGTTCGAGGACTGGCCCCCTTCCTGCTGCTGCTCCCCGTAGGACTGGGGCTGCGACGGGGCGGGTTGCACGGACTCGTTCCGCGGCGCCGGTGGCGTGGCGTGAGCGGGTGGTGCGCTGGGTGCGGGTGCGGGTGCGGCGGGCGCCGGTGCGGCCGGCGGCGGTGCGGCGGGCGCGCTGGATTGGGGAGTGGCCTTCACCACGCGCGGCTTGCGCGCACGCTTTTCGGCAGGAGCGCCGGCGTCGCCGGCATCAGGGGTGTTATCGGACAAAGTTGCGATTCCTCGCTATGGTTGCGAGCGCCTGCGAATGCGGGCGGGATGGGTGGGAGAGTGGGCTCTCGTGTGAGTGCAGTCAGAAGGGGTGCGGCGCAGACCCCAGCGCCGGATGATGATGAAACTAGCACCGTGAAGCGGCCGCGGCAAGCGGCACGCGAGGAAATCCGTTCAGTTAGAGGAAGTGCCTCGTGAAGCCGGGATTCCCCGGCCCCACGGGTTGCCGGCCGCTCAAACCGCCGAGGCGGCCGAGCCAATGCCCTTGTCGATCATCTGGGTCAGCTGGCCCTTGCCGACAGCGCCGACCTGGGTCGCCTGGACCTGGCCGTCCTTGAACAGCAGCAGCAGCGGGATGTTGCGCACGTGGTACTTGATCGCGGTGGCGCGATTGTCGTCGACATTGAGCTTGACGACCTTCAGGCGGCCTTCGTAGGTCTGGGCCAGTTCGTCCAGCACCGGCGCGATCATCTTGCAGGGACCACACCATTCGGCCCAGAAATCGACCAGCACCGGTTCTTCGGACTGCAGCACGGCCGTATCGAAATCGGCATCGCCGACGTGTGTCACCTTGTCGCTCACTTTGGGGTCTCCTGCGGGGTCCGCGGACGGCGCGACCGGAATGGTCGTCGCATTGCTGTAAACTGGGGCGTTACGCGATCCCGTTCAAGGGCTTCCCAGGGGTTTCGCGCAAACCGGTATGGAACGCAGTGTGCGACGCCGGTGACGACGATGCAAGCACATCGACCCGCGCAAAGCGCGTGCAACACCCAAAGAAGAAAGCATGAGCGACAAGCCGCTAACCGACATCACTTTTTCCTCCTTCGACCTGCAACCGGCCCTGCTCGCCGGCCTGGAAGCCGCCGGCTTCTCGCGCTGCACGCCGATCCAGGCCCTGACCCTTCCGGTCGCCCTGCCGGGCGGCGACGTCGCCGGCCAGGCCCAGACCGGTACCGGCAAGACCCTGGCCTTCCTCATCACGGTGATGAACCGCCTGCTGACGAAGCCGGCGCTGGCCGATCGCAAGCCCGAGGATCCGCGCGCGCTGATCCTGGCGCCCACCCGTGAACTGGCGATCCAGATCCACAAGGACGCGGTGAAGTTCGGCGCCGACCTGGGCCTGCGTTTCGCCCTGATCTATGGCGGCGTGGATTACGACAAGCAGCGCGAGCTGCTGCAGCAGGGCGTGGACGTGATCATCGCCACCCCGGGGCGGCTGATCGATTACGTCAAGCAGCACAAGGTGGTGTCCCTGCACGCCTGCGAGATCTGTGTGCTCGACGAAGCCGACCGCATGTTCGACCTGGGCTTCATCAAGGACATCCGCTTCCTGCTGCGCAAGATGCCCGAGCGCACCACGCGCCAGACCCTGCTGTTCTCCGCCACCCTCAGCCACCGCGTGCTGGAGCTGGCCTACGAGCACATGAACGAGCCGGAAAAGCTCGTGGTCGAAACTGAATTCATCACCGCCGCCAAGGTCCGCCAGAAGGTCTACTTCCCGGCCAACGAGGAAAAGGTCCCGCTGCTGATCGGCCTGCTGTCGCGCAGCGAAGGTGCGCGCACCATGATCTTCGTCAACACCAAGGCCTGGGTGGAACGCGTCGCGCGCTCGCTGGAGAAGGCCGGCTACCGCGTCGGCGTGCTCTCCGGCGACGTGCCGCAGAAGAAGCGCGAGTCGCTGCTCAACCGTTTCCAGAAAGGCCAGCTCGAGATCCTGGTCGCCACCGACGTGGCCGCGCGCGGCCTGCACATCGACGGCGTGTCGCACGTCTACAACTACGACCTGCCGTTCGATGCGGAAGACTACGTGCACCGCATCGGCCGCACCGCGCGCCTGGGCGCCGAGGGCGATGCGATCAGCTTCGCCTGCGAGATCTACGCGCAAAGCCTGCCGGAGATCGAGGCCTACATCGCGCAGAAACTGCCGGTGGAAGCGGTGACCGCCGAACTGCTGACCGCGCTGCCGCGCGCGCCGCGCGCGTTGCCCGAGGCCGGGGCTGAAGTGGACGAGGACGCAGGCGAAAGCATTGGCGCGATCTTCAAAGAGGCGCGCGAACAGCGTGCCGCCGATGAACAGCGTCGTGGCGGCGGTCGCACGGGCAGCAGCGGCGGTCGCAGCGGCAGTGGTCCCAGCCGCGGCCCGGGCGCAGGCCCGCGTTCGCGTCCGGGCTCGGCCGATGGCAAGCCGCGCCCGCCGCGCCCGCCACGCAGCGAGGCCCCGGCAGTTGCGGTGTCCGCACCAGTCGCCGCCGCCGCCCTGGAGTCCGCCAAGCCCGAGGGGGAGCGCGCTCCACGCAAGCGCCGCCGCCGCCGCCACGGCGTGCCGCTGGAAGGCGGCGATGCGGTCGTCGCAGTGCAGCAGGCTGCGGCACTGCCGCAGGCGAATGCGCCCGTGCCGGCCAAGGACAACTCCTCGTTCCTCACCCGCATGGGGCGCAAGCTCAAGTCGCTGGTGTCCGGCTCGTAGACCGTAACCATGGTTCCTTCTCGCTGCTGTCGCCGGCGTGAGAAGGGAACAGGGCATAATCCCCGGCCATGAGCGTCCTGCGATTCGAAAACGTCAGCAAGCAGTATCCCGGCGGCCATGAGGCCCTGGTCGACGTGAG
>JAKFDG010000042.1:0-2222 GCA_036677285.1 Pseudoxanthomonas sp. | reverse complement strand
TCGCTCTACGACTTCGACACCCGCCTCGACGCCATCGGCCAGTTCGCCACGCTGCCGGAAGCCGAAGCGCTGGCTGCCGCCAACAAGCGCATCAACAACATCCTCAAGAAGGCCGACGTCGAAATTCCCCACGCCATCGACCGCGCGTTGCTCAATGACCCCGCCGAGAGCGCACTGGCCGAAGCCGTCGAGGCCGCCATCGGCGACACCGAAGCCCTGCATCGCCACGACTACATCAGCGTGCTCAGCCGCCTCGCCTTGCTGCGCCCGCAGGTCGATGCGTTCTTCGATGGCGTGATGGTGAACGTCGACGACCCCGCCGTGCGCGCCAATCGCCTGGCCCTGCTCAAGCGCCTGGCCGACCGCTTCCGCGCGGTGGCGGCGATCGAGCATCTTTCGAACTGAGTAAGTTTGTTCGTCATCCGGCGGTTCTTAACAGCGAAGCTGGTCAAGCCGGGACCCAACTTGACCGCGCCTCACGGCATGGATCACGGATCATTCGGCGTGGGTCCCGGCTTTCGCCGGGATGACGACAAAAAGTATGCGCGCGGTGACCAACACATCACCTCGCATTAACCCGATTCATCGCCTGCCCGCTATCCTGTCCGCATGCGATCCCTCCCCCACTTCGCCGCCGCTGCCATCTTGTTCACCATGGCCGGCCACGCACGGGCAGCGGCGATCGTGGATGCGGTGAAGATCGAGGGACTGGACCCGGAAGACCCGCGCCAGGCGCTGATGATCGAAAACATCAACGGGGCGCTCTCGCTGCACGATTCGCTGGGCCAACGCCTGGGCGAGTCGCGCTTCGAATACCTGGCCAAGGAATCGGTGAACGAAGCGCGCGAGGCGCTGGAACCCTTCGGTTATTACTCGCCCGAGATCACCCTGGAATTCCCACCGCGCCCGGTGCGCACGGAGGACGGCGCCAGCGCCACCGCCGGCGAAGAACCGGTCGGCCCACAGGCGCCGGTCATCGCCGAGCGCCGCGAACGCCGCCCCGCGGACCATGTCACCGTCACCCTGCGCGTGCGCCTGGGCGAGCCGGTGAAGGTGCGCAACAGCAGCATCGCCATCGAGGGCGCAGGCGGCGACGACCGCTACCTGAAGGAAGACCTCGCCGCCTTCGCGCCGCAGCCGGGCGCGGTGTTCGACCACACCACCTATGAGGCGAGCAAGCTGAAGATCGTGCAGCGGCTGGCCGAACGCGGTTATCTGGATGCGGACTTCCTGCAACGCAGGGTCGAGGTGACGCGCGCCGAACATGCGGCCGACATCGACCTGTCCTGGGTCAGCGGCATCCGCTACGACATGGGGCCGGTCACCTTCCACCAGGAACAGTTCCGACCCGGCCTGCTCGACCAGCTGGTGTACTGGGAAGAAGGCAGCTACTACCACCAGGGCAAACTGGACCGGTTGCGGCAGTCGCTGGCGCGGCTGGATTACTTCAGCACCATCGACATCGAACCCGATCCCGACCGCGCGGTCGATGGGCGCGTGCCGATCGACGTCAACCTGGCCCTGGCCAAGCGCGACATATACACCGCCGGCGTGAGTTACGGCACCGAGAGCGGCGCCGGCATCCGCCTGGGGCTGGACCGCCGCTACGTGAACAATCGCGGGCACAAGGCCTCGGTCTTGCTGGACTACGCGGAGAAGCGCAAGTCGCTGACCGCGGCTTATCGCATTCCCGCGTTCAAGTGGCTGGACGGCTGGTATACCGCCGCGTTGCAGGCCTACGACGAACAGACCGACTACATCGACACCCGCCTGCTGCGGCTCACCGCCAGCCGCAGCGGCGAGATCAACGAATACCTCACCGCGACGGCCTCGCTCAACGCGTTGCGCGAGCGCTGGACCTACACCGTGGTCGACGACGGCGGCGGCGCGGTCGCGCCGATGCCCTACCGCTATGCGACCTTCGCCTATCCCGAGCTCAGCGCCGACTACGTGGACGTCGACGACCGCCTGTTCCCGCGCCGCGGCGCCGCCGGGTCACTCACCCTGCGCGGCGGCATCGAGGGCGCCGGTTCGGACGCCAACTTCGCCCAGCTGCACGCGCAAGCGCGCTGGTTCCGCGGCCTCGGCGAGCGCAACCGCCTGATCCTGCGCGGCGAACTCGGCCACACCTTCACCGATGCGCTGGCCGACATGCCGCCGAGCCTGCGCTTCTTCGCCGGCGGCGACCGCAGCATCCGCGGCTACCAGTACCGCGAAGTCGG
>JAKFDG010000041.1:0-2246 GCA_036677285.1 Pseudoxanthomonas sp. | reverse complement strand
TGGGCAGGTTAGGACGGACAGTGACCGTGGGTCCAATGAAAAGATTGGCCGCAGCCATGCCAAGTTGACATGGCTGTGGTTGTCCGACGCTTCACGACTCGATGACTGCCTCGCAGAGCCTCGCAATCACCTTGCTTCCTGCCCGAACCTCCTCTGCATTGGCAGGAGCGAACTCGGTCACGGTCAGGCCCACGACATCGGCTTCTCGCGCAATGCGCGCCAGCAGGGCGATTGCCTCTTCGATCCCGAGTGTGCCCTCGGGATAGGCCACGTAGGGAAATTCCTGCGGGTGGAGTACATCCAGGTCGAAATGGATGTGGACCGGCCCGCTGATCGACTCCGCCGGTTCCATCAGCTGCAGATCCAGTTCGCGCTTCAGCGCCCAGTCGCCGTCGTCGCCGACCTGGATGCCGAAATAATGGAAGCGGGCCGGATCGATCGAAGCGCCCAGCAGGGGCCGCATCGGCTCGGGTGCGCGTCCGAGGATCGCGCTGACGGGCATGCCGTGGAAGTTGCCGCTCGGAGAGGTCGCGGGCGTGTTGGCGTCGAGGTGGGCGTCGAACCAGATCACCTGCAGGCCGGGGTGCATTCGGTGGAGATGGTCGATCACCGCGACATCCACTGCGCAATCGCCACCGGCCGTCAACACGCGCCGGGCGCCGGAGCGCGCGAGGACATCCTGCGCGCTGCGGAACTGCGCAAGGATCGCTTCCCAGCGATTGACACCGTGGGCGCTGTCCTCGGCATCGGCTGCATGCAACGGCACCTGGAGCAGCGGCGCGTAACGTCCGCACACCGCAGCGGCAGCGGCCGCGCCGCGCGGCAGGTTATCGGGCCGGCCCGACCCCTGCCATTGCGGGTAGGCGAGGCTGAAGTCGAACGGCTTCCGGAACGATTGCATGCGTCTGCGCTCCACGGCGATCAATGCCTTTCGATGATGCCATGGCCGGCGTGGCGCGGATAAGCGAAGCGCGCCAGGATCCAAGTGCAAGGCTTTGGGCGGCACGCGCAAGGCAAAAAGTCCCGGCATCGGCGCTCAAAGCCTTGCGATAGCGCTACGGCGGGCGGCATATACTTTCTGCCCACCCCTCAGCAAGGTGCCCCATGACCGTCAAGACCTACGCCGGCAGCTGCCATTGCGGCAACGTGCGCTTCGAAGCCGACATCGATCTCGCTGCCGGAACCGGCAAATGCAATTGCTCGATCTGCACCAAGGTCCGCAACTGGAGCGCGACCATCAAGCCCGAGGCGTTCCGCCTGATCAGCGATGAAAGCCAGGTCCTGGACTACCAGTTCAATACGAATTCGACGCACTGGCCTTTCTGCAAGACCTGCGGCGTGCGTGCGTACGGCATGGGCGACATTCCCGAGGTCGGCGGCAAGTTCGTCTCCGTCAACATCGCCTGCCTGGACGACATCACCGAGCAGGAGTTGGCCGAGGCGCCGGTGCGCTATGCCGACGGCCGCCACAACAACTGGTGGAATGCGCCGGCCGAGACCCGTTATCTCTGAGCCGTCCTACGGAACCGCTCTGCGGGCCGACAGGGCCTCGCCGAAATGGACGTACACAGGGGAATCATGCTCAACCTTCCAAGAATAATGATCTTGTGCCTGGCCCTGCTGGCTGCGCCCGCCGCGAACGCCACTGCCCAGATGTCCGACCTGCTGATCCTCGACGGAAAGGAATTCCGCCTCAACACCAATCCGCTGGAAGCCGAGCTGGAACGAAAGCAATGGAAGCCACCCGAGGAAGCCGCCATTTCGTCGGCCAACTGGCGGGGTTACGTCGCCACCTGGGAAGTGAAAGTCAACCAGCTCCTGCTCAAAGACGTCACCATCCTGGCCAAGGATCCCAAACAGCCAGAAGAATGGGTGAGGAAGAGCATCCTCGGTGACCTGTACCCCGGCGCCCCGGAAATACCAGCCAGCTGGTACAGCGGCGCACTGATTGTTCCCGACGGAAAGATGACCCACTACGTGCACATGGGCTATGGCTCCTCGTACGACCACTACCAGATCCTTCGCGTGCGCGCCGGGGAAGTCATCGAGCGCCTCTCGCTGAATGGCGCGGAGTTTGAAGCGTACAAGGAGAAGAAGTTCGCCGAGTTCATGAAGACCGATGCATTCAAGAAGGCGCACGCGGATATCCGCAAGGAAGGCGATGGGCTGGATGAGCAGCAAACCCTCGACTTCATGAAGAGCTTCTTCGCGGAACAATACCTGTCGCATTGACGGGCGCCGGGTCC
>JAKFDG010000040.1:0-3286 GCA_036677285.1 Pseudoxanthomonas sp. | reverse complement strand
ATGACCGGTTCGCCCCAGCCGCTGATGCCCTCGTCGGTTTCGATCTTCAGGAACAACCAGCGCGGTGCGGCATGGTAGGTGCTGAGACGCACGATCTTCATGGCATGGATTCCAGATAAGCCTGCTTGAAAGCGCGCGCGCCCTGACGCGTGCGCTCGACCGCCTGGCCTGGTTTGTAGAGTTCGCCGCCGATGCCCGCGCCCACGCTGCCGGCGGAGAGGTAGTCGGCAAGGGTGAGCGGAGTAACGCCACCGACGACGAACAGGGGGACGGAAGGCAGCACCGCGCACAGGGCGCGCACGTGCCGAGGTCCGTATGTGGAAGCGGGGAACAGCTTGAGCATCTGCGCGCCGGCGTCGAGCGCGGCGAAGGCTTCGCTGGGGGTGGCGAAGCCCGCGCATACCTGCAAGCCGCGATCCACGGCGTAGCGGATCAAGGCGGGATTGGTGTTGGGGGTGACGATGAAGCTCGCGCCCAGCGCCGTCAGCGTATCCACGTCCTGCGTGCGCAGCACCGTGCCTCCGCCGATCCAGGTCCGGTCGCCGAAATCGCGGATCGCCGCGCCGATACTGTTGGCCCAGCCCGGCGAATTGAGCGGGATCTCGATGGCGTCGTAGCCTTCCTCCACCAGCGCCTGCACATGCGCCAGCGCTTCGTCGGCGCGGATGCCGCGCAGGATGGCGATCAGGGGAAGCCGGAAAGGGGAGGTCGCGGTTTCGGCGCTCATGTCGCGGTCACTGGCGGCTTTCATTCGCGACCCTCACTCGTGATAAAGCTGCGAGCGGCCGCCATCGATCAGGATGTCGGTGGCGTTGATGAAACGCGCTTCATCGCTGGCCAGGAAAAGCGCGGTATGCGCGACTTCCTCCGGCGTGCCGATGCGCTTGGGCGGCAGCAGTTCGGTCTGGGCGCGGCGCGCGGCTTCCGGGTCGGGCTGCGAAGCGAACCAGGCCTCGATGCGCGGCACCAGGATCAGGCCGGGCGAAATGGAATTGACGCGGACTCCGCGTGCGGCGTATTCGATGCCCAGCGAACGGGTCAGGCCGATCAGGCCGTGCTTTGCCACGGGGTAGGGAAACGCGCCGGGGATGATCTTGTGACCGTGCACGGAGGCGATGTTGACGATGGATCCGGCGCCTCGTTCCAGCATCGATGGCAGCACCGCGCGTGCCATGTTCCAGGCGCCCTTGAGGTTCAACGACAGGCAGCGTTCCCAATCGGCATCGTTCAAGGACAGCGGTTCGGAAAAAACATCGGCGCCGGCATTGTTCACCAATACGTCGATGCGCCCGTGCTGGCCCAGTATCCGTGCCACCGCAACGCCGATGGATTCGGGATCGGTGACGTCTGCGATCAGGTGGACTGGATTGTCTCCACGCTCGGGCGAAGGGTTGCGGTCCAGTCCGAACACCTGCGCGCCGTGCGCCGCGAACAGGCGCGCGGTGGCCGCGCCGATGCCGCTGGCCGCGCCGGTGACCAGCGCCACTTTGTCCTTCAGGCGCGCGCTCAATGCCGCACCCACGCGGGTTGGAGTCGCGGCAACGGGCGCCCTGGCGTCTTGCCTGGATAGGTTTGCGCCATGGGCCCTCCCGGCTCGCAGCGGTGATTCGGTGCCCGCGGCCTGCCTATTGAGGGGCCTCGCGCGACTCGTGCACAGCGGTTGTTCTTCTTCTGGTCGTTGCAACGTCCGCAGGGCGGGGCGGCAACGCTGGATCAGCGTGGCATAGGGTTGCTCGCGTCAGCTATGTACGACAAATGAAATTTTCGTCATATGCTATTCCCCGTGCATATAGCTTGCTGAACGCTCAGGGAGAGTCCCGTGGTCCAACCCTCAACCAGCTGGTTCAACGCTTCACGGCTCAAAACCCGGCACTTGTTGCTGTTGTTGCACCTGTACGAACAGCGCTCGGTCCTGCGGGCGGCCGAGGCGGCCAACATGACCCAGCCCGCGGCCTCCAAGCTGCTGTCGGAAATGGAAGGCATCCTGGGAGTGCCGCTGTTCGAGCGCCATGCGCGCGGGGTGGAGCCCACCTGGTATGGCCAGGTATTGATCCGTCGTGCGCGCTCGGCCTTGTCGGAAATCGGCCGCGCCCATGACGAGATAGCCGCCATGCGCAGCGGCCGCATGGGCCAGGCGGCGATCGGTACGGTGGTCAACCCGGGCACCAACCTGGTGCCGCAGGCCATCGCTGCGGTGAAGCGCGACTTCCCCGACATCCTGATCCGGGTGGAAATGGACTACAGCCGGCCATTGGTGGCCAAGCTGCTGGACGGGCAGCTGGACATCGTGATCGGCCGGATCCTCGGGCCGGAAGGGGCGGGCGATCTGGAGTTCGAGCCGCTGGCCGACGAACCGCATTCGGTGATCGTAAGTGCCGGGCATCCGTTGACGCAGTGCAGCAGGGTGACCCACGCCGACCTGATCGAATACGGCTGGATCATGCCGCCGGCAGCCAGCGTCTTGCGCACGCGATTGGATTCGATGTTCCTGGAGCATGGCCTGGCGCCGCCGCAGAACATCATCGAGACCGCATCGCTACCGGTCATCATCCATCTGCTGCGGCATAGCGATCTGCTGACTGCCCTGCCTGCCGAATCCGTGGCGCCATACCTGCAGACTGCGCAAATGCAGGTCTTGCCGATAGAGCTGGGCGTGCGCATGGAGTTCTTCGGCATCATCCGCCGCCGCGACCAGCAACTGTCTCCCGCGGCCGAACGCGTCCTGGAAGCGCTGCGCGCCACGGCGCGCCATTTGTATCCGGGCTTGTAATCGATTCCACCGCATGAATGCCAGAAGCGGTCGTTTTCTGTATTCAAAAACAACATAGCTTCCGCTCAATATTTCATTGGTATGGAATGTTGGGAGCGGCCTATGCTGCCGCGGAAGTCGCAATGTGACATCCGCGTTAGGCGGATATGACAGACCTGCAGAGCTTGGATACCGATTGGAACGGTGTCGCGACGACGCGAGAGGACAAGGGACAACAAGGCACGGGGAACCGGCAGAGGCCGGGGTCGGACCCGGAAACTTCGTCCAGAAGGCAAACCACCACACAACCAAGAACCCGAACCCGGGGCACAAAGAAGCACGCGGGTTCGAAAACCAGCCAATCGTTCGCCAAGGTGTCCTGGGAGGGAACAACCATGTCAACGCGCCAAAGCCGTAGCCCGGCAAGCCGGGTAGCAGGCCGTACCAATTTCCGTCGGTTGCAGCATTCGGCCATCGCTTTGAGCATTGCCGCGCTGCTCAGCACCAATGCCTATGCGCAGGAATCCCAGGCCGCCC
>JAKFDG010000039.1:0-2516 GCA_036677285.1 Pseudoxanthomonas sp. | reverse complement strand
CCTGCTCGCGCTCAATGCGGCGATCGAGGCGGCCCGCGCCGGCGAACAGGGCCGTGGCTTCGCCGTGGTGGCCGACGAGGTGAAGAAGCTCGCCGGCAGGACCCGCGAGGCCACCCAGAAGATCCAGGAAATGTTGACCGCCAGAACGGCCTGCTAGCGAGTGGAGGAGCCATGTTCAGGCGAAGGCGCGACTCCAGGATTGGAAGTCGCGTCCGGAGATCGGCTTGCTGATGCAGTAGCCTTGGGCCTCCTCGCAGCCCCAGCCGGAAAGCATGTCCATGGCCGCGGTCGACTCCACCCCCTCGGCGACCACCTCGATGCTCAGGCTATGGGCCAGTTCGATGATCGACTTGACGATGGCCGCCGACTCCTCGTCGCTACCCAGGCCACTGACGAAGGACTGATCGATCTTGATGTAGTCCACCGGCAGCGTTCTCAGGTAGGACAGGGAGGAGTAGCCCGTGCCGAAGTCATCGATGAATATCTTGTAGCCCGCCTCGCGCAGGTGCACGAGGACCTGCCGGGCGGCTGCCAGGTCTTCCATGATGCAGCTCTCGGTCAGCTCGAACTGAATCCAGTCCGGGGCGCCTCCCCAGGTTTGCAGGGCGCGCGAGATCTGCTCGATGAGCTGCGGGTCGCGGATGTCGTGAGGGGACAGATTGATGGCAATGGGAACGGCTCGACCCGCGTCATGCCACAGGTAGCTTTCCCGGACCGCAGCGGCCAGTACCCAATAGGTCAGCTTGGTGATCAGGCCCGCGCGCTCCGCGAAGGTGATGAACTGGCTGGGGCTGATCAAGCCTCGTTCGGGATGTTCCCAGCGCACCAGGGCTTCCACTCCGCTGACCCGTTTCGAGCCCATGTGCAGCTTGGGTTGAAACAGCAGGAGTAGTTCGTCGCGCTCGATGGCGCGCCGCAGGTCGGTCATCAGGGCCAGCCGCTGGGTGTTGTCGCTATCCAGCGAACCGGCGTATATCGCCACTTTCTCCGTGCCCTGTTTGGCGCCGTAGCGTGCGACATTCGCGCGGCGCAGCAGGGCATCGGGATCGTTGCCATGTCCGGGGAACAGCGTGATGCCGACGCTGCAGTCGGTGTGGACCAGCAGTTCGCCCAGGGCCAGCGGTGCATTGAGCGTCTGCGCTACGTTGCGCGCTACTTGCATCGCGTGACTGGCGTCCTGCCCCGGCAGCAACAGGGCAAAGGAGGATTCGGCGATCCGGGCCAGCGTTTCCAGGGGTTCGCCACGCTCTCGCAGCCTGGCCGCGAGCGCTTGCAGGAGCCGGTCGCCTTCGCGGTAGCCCAGGGTTTCGTTGACTTCCCTGAAGTTGTCGACTTCGACATGCAGCAGGGCCAGCGGGGCGTGCGAGTCGCCCGATCGGGCGATGGCTGCGCTCAGAGCCTCGTGCATAGAGAGTCGATTGGGCAGGCCGGTCAGTTCGTCGAAATAGGCCATTCTCCGTATGCGCTCTTCGGCATGCTTGAGCTCGCTGATGTCGGTGATGAAGCCCTCCAGGGCCAGCACCTCCCCCTCTGCGGAGTAGATGCCGCATCCCTTGTCCCAGACCCATTTGGTCTGGCCGGCTGGCGTCTGGATCCGGTAGGTGGACTGGTAGGGCTGCTGTTTCTTCAAAGCCCTGGTGACCCCACGGCGGAGTACGGGAAGGTCGCCTGGGTGAATGATGTCCGCCATCTTGATCCGCCCGTCGATCAGGTCCTTGGCGGTATAACCGGTGAGCTGCAGGCAGCCCTCGCTGACCAGTTCGAGGCGCCAGGAAAGATCGCTGCGACAGCGATACGCCACGCCAGGGAGATTGCCGATCAGGGTCTGCAAGGTGCGCTGACTCTCCCGCAGGTCGTCGATCTCACGCAATTCCTGGGCGAGCCGGTCTGCCAGATCACGCACGCCGGTCCGCTGCTCGATCGAGGCGGCGATTTGCCGGGCCAGCAGGTCAAGGGCTTCGAGTTGCGAGGCGTCGAGGGTCTTCGGTCGGGTGTCGGCGACCGCCAGCACGCCGACCGGGTTGCCTCCCGCCAGCGCAATGGGAACGCCGGCGAAGCACTTGATGTAAGGCGGCCCGGCCACCAGGTCACAGTGGCGCAAGCGCTCGTTGGTCGAGGCATCCGCCACCTGGACCCGCTCCCGGGCGGCGGTGACGGCGGCGCTCAACGCGCCTTTCCAGGAATTCTCGCCATCGGCTATGCCCAGCATCGCGCCGCACCAGTCACCGTCTTCGTCCGGGAACGTCAGCATGACCAGTGGCATCTGGCAGGCGAGCGCCGCCAGCTTGATGTAGCCGTCGAGTTCCGCGGCGGGCAAGGGCGCGCGGATAGCACGAAACTGAACAGCTGCCATAGTCGCTCCTCCATCGGACAAGCATCGGCGCGATAGTGGTAGGTTCCTGCCGTACTGCTGCCACGCAGCCAGTCGTGCGCAGGGAAGGCTAACCGGGCTCTGCTATCAGTGTAGCGAGCTGGACTGGCCGCCACAGACCCAGATGGCGCTGGACCTGGCCATG
>JAKFDG010000038.1:0-2720 GCA_036677285.1 Pseudoxanthomonas sp. | reverse complement strand
GCTGCCCCACAGCAGCTTGATCACGTTCCAGCCGCCGCCGCGGAACACGCCTTCCAGCTCCTGGATGATCTTGCCGTTGCCGCGCACCGGACCGTCCAGGCGCTGCAGGTTGCAGTTGACCACAAACACCAGGTTGTCGAGGCCTTCGCGGCCGGCCAGGGCGATGGCGCCCAGGCTTTCCGGTTCGTCCGACTCGCCGTCGCCCATGAAGCACCAGACCTTGCGGTCGGACTTCTCGATCAGGCCACGGTGCTCCAGGTACTTCATGAATTGCGCCTGGTAGATCGCCGCCAGCGGGCCCAGGCCCATCGACACGGTCGGGGTCTGCCAGTAGTCGGGCATCAGCCACGGATGCGGATACGAGGAAATGCCGCGGCCGTCGACTTCCATGCGGAAGTTGTCCAACTGCGATTCGCTGATGCGGCCTTCCAGGAACGAGCGCGCGTAGATGCCCGGCGAGGAGTGGCCCTGCACGAACAGCAGGTCGCCCGGATGGTTTTCACTCGGCGCGCGCCAGAAATGGTTGAAGCCCACGTCGTACAGCGTGGCCGAGGAAGCGAAGCTGGCGATATGGCCGCCGAGATCGCCGGGCTTGCGGTTGGCGCGGACCACGGTGGCCATCGCGTTCCAGCGGATGATCGAGCGCAGCTTCCACTCGATGTTCGCGTCGCCGGGCGACTTGGCTTCCAGCGCCGGGGCGATGGTGTTGATGTATTCGGTGGTGGGCGAGAACGGCAGGAACGCGCCGGAGCGGCGGGTCAGTTCGACCATGCCCTCGAGCAATTGGTGCGCGCGCAACGGGCCTTCGGCGTCGATCACCGCCTTGATGGATTCGATCCACTCGCGGGTTTCCGCCGGATCCGGATCGCCCTGCAACATCTCGTTCAACCAGTTCATCACCACTCCCGTTGCACCACGCCTGTCGCGTGGTCGTTGTCGTTTTTTGTGAACCTTGGAGTGTAACGCAGGCTCTCGCGCCCGGCCTCGCTACGCATACGTATGGAGTGTTGCAGCGGGCGCCGCAAATCCCCGCGGCGCCTGCCTGTCCCGGGACAGACCGGTGCGGGGTTTTGCGACGAAGAGCCGTCACCAGGCCGGATACCGGCCTATGATCGGCCGGGGGATTCCAGGGAAGCGGTCATGTCCGGAGCCGGACCGAAGGTCGTGCAAAGTCCGCAGGCCCGCGTCGACGCCGTGCGCCGGCGCGACAGCCTGCGCACGCGGATCGCGTTGTGGTCGGGCACGTTCAACGTGCTGCTGCTGCTGGGCGTGGTCCTGGCCATCGCCTGGTTCGCGCGCAAGGCGATCCTGGACGACGCCCACCGCAACACCCGCGCCAGCGCGCAGGAAGCCGCGCAGCGCCTCGACACCCGCATGCAGACGGTGATGATCACCACCGACGGCCTGTCCGACCTGGTCGCCAACTCCGACCTGGATGCGGAGGAACTCACCACCACCCTGCGGGCGATGGTCCGGGCCACGCCCGGGGTCAATGGCGGCTTGCTGGTACTGGAACCGCGCAAGGGCCGGCGCGCGTTCGCGCGCTACATCGCCGCCGACGGCAAGGACCGCGACTTCATCGCCGACCGCTTCGACTACCAGGACCGGGAGTGGTATCGGCGCACGCTGGCGGCGCCGACGGGCTGGTGGTCGGAGCCCTACTTCAACCGCACCGCGGGCAACCTGTGGATGGTCACCTACAACCGGCCGCTGCGCCCGGCCGGTCGCGGCGCGGCCACCCGCGGCATGGTCAGCCTGGACCTGCCGCTGGAGCAGCTGACCGAGAGTTTCGAGAGCCTGGCCCACCTGCCGGGCTGGCGGGTGTCGCTGGTGGCCCCGGCCGGCATGCTCGCGGTCAATCCCGAGCCCGGCGTGGCCCTGCATGAAACCCTGGACGGCTACATCCAGCGCCACGGCCGCGGCGACCTGGCCGCCGCGGCGCAGTCCGTGCGCCTGCGCCAGGCCGGGCAGTTCACCCACACCGACGCGCAGATGGGCGAGAAGCGCTACACCGTGGTCGAACCGGTGGGCAACAGCGGCTGGTCGCTGCTGGTGGCGCAGTCCTACCGGCTGATCGTCGAACGCCTGGACCGGGCGCTGTACCTGCTGATGGCGATCGGCACGCTGCTGGCGCTGGTGTCCACGCTGGTGGTGCGGCAGCTGGCCAAGCGCATCAGCCGGCCGGTGGAGCACCTGGCCGAATCCACCACCCGCCTGGCCCGCGGCCAGTACGACTGGCCGGTGCCGCACACCGGCCGCCGCGACGAGGTCGGGCGCATGGCCCGCACCCTGGAGCACGCCCGCACTTCGATCCAGCAGCAGCTGGTGGAGATCGGCGAGATGGGCGCGGCGCGGCAGAAGCTGGAGAGCGAACTGTCGATCGCGCGCGACATCCAGCTGTCGATGCTGTCGCCCGGACGGGTGATCGAACGCGACGGCGCGCGCCTGGAAGCGCATGCGCAACTGGAGGCGGCCAAGCAGGTGGGCGGCGACTTCTACTGCTTCCTCGAACGCGGCGAAGGCGAACTGTGGTTCGCGATCGGCGATGTCTCCGACAAGGGCGTGCCGGCGGCGCTGTTCATGGCCCGCGCCATCACCGTGCTGGAAGTGGCCGCGCATGCCTACGCCGCGCCGGACCAGGTCCTGGCCGAGGCCTCGCGGCGGCTGGTGGAAGGCAACGAGACCTGCATGTTCGCCACCGTGCTGTGCGGCCACGTCGA
>JAKFDG010000037.1:0-2479 GCA_036677285.1 Pseudoxanthomonas sp. | reverse complement strand
CACCAGCACCAGTGCGCGCTCGCCCTGCGCATCGCGGATACGGTAGTCGGCCACCCATGCTTCTTCACGGCCGGCCTCGCCGGCCCATCCCGGGCCGGCGAGCAACGCGAGCGACAACATCCACCAACGAAGAATCATTACTTGCTCGCCCTGCGTGCCATGCCAGCGCGCAGATCGGCTTCCAGCAGCGGCGGCGCCAGCGCCTTCTTCTCGTTCTTGCCGCAACCGCCGAACAGCGAGCAGAAGAAAACCGAGGTGTCCTTCTGCGATTGCGCCATCACGTGGAAGATCACGTTCTGTTCGACCACGCCCTGGAAGGCGTGCGCACCGGGGCCGCGGGCGTAGATGCCGACATCTTCGGCCGCATGCGTTTCCGAACCCATCGGCACCGCCGCTTCCTGCAGGAAGTCCACGTTGCCGGTGTCGATGTTGGTCAGGTCCGGGCGCGCGACCGGGCCGCGATAGCCGGGACCATTGATATAACCCAGCGTGGTGTAGGGTTTGCCGTTGGCATCGAGCGCCAGCGTGCCGTCGGTGACGACCTTGCCCAGGATGTCATTGCCGCGATCGGGATAGCCGGCGATGGTGAAGGTGTGGCTGTGGTCGGCGGTGACGATGATCAGCGTGTCTTCGGCAGAACTCTTGCGCATCGCCACGCGCACCGCCTCCGACATCGCGATCGTATCGGTCAGCGCGCGGTTGGCGTTGCCGGCGTGGTGGGCGTGGTCGACGCGCCCGCCCTCGACCATCAGGAAATAACCTTTGTTGCCCGACTGCCTGTCCAGGATATCGATCGACTTGGCGGTCATGTCGGCAATGCTCGGCTCCTTGCCCGCGTCGAGCGCGCGATCGGCCTCGTATTCCATGTGCGAGCGCTCGAACAAGCCCAGCAGGTGCTTGGTCGAGGCCGGATCGATGGCGTCGAACTGCGCCTTGTTCCACACATAGGAAGCGTTTGGCCGGGTGCTGGTCCACTCGCTGGCGAGGTTGCGGCCATCGAGGCGGCGCCCCTTGCTGCCGGCGTCCTCGGGATCGCTGAAGGTGTTGGGCAGGAAGTAGCTGCGCCCGCCGCCGAGCGCGACCTCGAGGCCGTTGCCGTATGGAAGCTCGACCAGCTGGCGGGCGATGTCCTTGCAGCCCGCGGTCCTGGCATCCGCGCTGAGTTCGGCGTCGCTTTCCCAATCGCGGTTGGGCGTATGCGCATAGGTCGCCGCCGGCGTGGCATGGGTGATGCGCGCGGTGCTGACGATGCCGGTGGCCATGCCCAGGGCCTCGGCGACTTCCAGCAAGGTGGCGACGCTCTTGCCCTTGGCCGAGGCGCAGTCGCCGTAGCGCGCGTCCTGGGTCACGCCGAGCACGCCCTGGCGGGTCTTGATGCCGCTCATCATCGCGGTCATCGTCGGCGCCGAATCGGCGGTCTGGCCATCGACCGAGTAAGTCTTGGAAAGGCTCAGGTACGGGAACTGCTCGAAGCTCAGCGCATTCTCCTCGCCGCTGCGGCCGTTGAGCTGGCCTTCGAGGATGCGCGCGGCGGTGACGGTCGACAGGCCCATGCCGTCGCCGACGAACAGGATCACGTTCTTGGCCTTGTTCTGGCGCGGACGCAGTTCCGCCCCGTCGCGCGCGGCGCGGGCGCCATCGACGTACCACTGCTGCGCGCTTTCGCCACGCACCGCGGTCGGCGTGGTGGCGGGACGTTTGCCGGAAGACTTGCCGCGGATGTGTTCGGGCTCGGCGGCGAAGGCCGGAGCCGCGATCAATAGGGTGAGGACGGCACAACTCAGTATCGTGGACACGTGGCGCACGGGCATTCTCCATTACCGGGGGAGACGCCACTCTGCGCATGCGCTGTTGCATGGAAATGACGGCCAGGCAACCGTTCGGCTACGCCGCCTGCGTAGCCCTGTTGGCCGTGTTGCCAGGAGTTACGGTGCCGGCTCCGCACCCGGTGGCACGTAGATCGCCACGCCCGCGGCTTTCTTCTGCGTGGTGGGAATGCCGATGCCGATGCCGCCGGCGGAATGGCTGCCATAGCTGCTGGCGCCGACCGACATGCCCACCGGCGAGCCGCTGGAACCCACGCCCATCAGGATCACGCCGTTGGCGCCGAGCGCCGCGGCTTCACGCTTGAGGCGGGCGAGGGCCGCATCGGTCTGGCCCTGGGTGCCGAAGCCGACCGCACTGGAGGATTCGAGCTGGGCGATTTCCACCGAGCCGGCCGGTGGCGTGGTGTAGATCCGGACCTGGGACGGATCGATCGCCGGCCGGGCTTGGCCCAGCATGACCTTGGAGGTGCCGGCGCAGGCAGCGAGCGTGCCGGCCAACAGCAGGATGGCAGCGGTACGGAAGATCATGACGGGGCTCCCTGGAAGCATGAGCGGATGATCCGCCGCAGCCACTGAATGTTCGCACACCCTTGCCACCTGCCCGCGACCAGGCGGGAGGCGTGGACGCTCGCGGTATCATGGCGGCCTGTTGC
>JAKFDG010000036.1:0-10614 GCA_036677285.1 Pseudoxanthomonas sp. | reverse complement strand
ATCTGTTCGCGGGTGGTGAAACGTGGTTCGCCCTTGGCCTGTTCCAGCCGGTATTTGCACAAATAATTCGCGCGGCCCTTCAACAGCGCCGACTTGAGGCCGGTGCCGAGCGCGTTGCGCACGCGCGGCAGGTCGCGGTGGTAGAGCTGGTCCTGCAGCGCGCGGGTGCCGGTGGAGATGATGGTCTTGAGTCCCGACAGCAACGCGGGCACCAGGTAGGCGAAGGTCTTGCCGGTGCCGGTGCCGGCTTCGGCCAACAGTACTTCGCGGCTCTCGAACGCATCGGCGATCGCGGTGGACAGGCGCTGCTGCGCCTCGCGCGGGACGAAATTGTCGAGCTGGTTGGCGAGCGCGCCGCCTTCGCTGAGCGCTTCGCGGGTGGCTTCAGCGAGTCGGGACATCAGTGGGAAAACAATCCTTGGAAAAGCCGTTCCCGAGGGGAAAGCTGGAATGGGGGCGGCAGGCGTTACATGCGGTTGAGGCCGGGCACCGTGCAGGCCTGCAGCTGGCTCGATGCTTCGGCGACTTTCATCGCCAGCTGGGCCGCCTGGCTCGCCTGCCGGGCGACGTCTTCGGCGCTGGCCTTGCCGCGCGGAGGTGCGGAAGCGATATCCAGGCGTCGCTCGCGCACCTGGCGGATCGTCTCCGAATGACGCCGGCACAACGGGCCCACTTTCGATCCGAGGTCGAAGGCGCGTTGCGCGAGCGTCTCGGCACGGTCGAACTCGGACTGCAGCAAGGCGACTTCGGCGCGCTCCTGGAGCACGGCGGGGTCATCGGGCACGATCAACAGGGCCTGGTTCAATGCGTCGGCCGCCGCCGGGTAATTGCGCGCGACCACGGCCTGCTTGGCGGTTTCGCGCAGGTCTTCCACCTCCGCGTCGCGTAGTGGTTGGACGGCGAGTTCCTTGTCGTCGTTGCCGGCTGCAGCGGCATTGATCGCAATGAGCATCTGTTCCGGCGTGGCCGTGTTCACCGCCGGACCGGTCGCCGCGGTCGGCGCGCCGGGACTGGCGCAGCCTGCCAGCAGCAGGATGGCGGCGAAGGGAACGACGCGGATTTTCGGATTCCTGCTCACTGCTCTTCCAGTACGGGCGGTTGTTCGGCGGCTTCCGGCGCTGCTTCCGTTTCGCCATCCAGGCCGAACCAGCTGCGCCAGCCGCCGCCTTCCTGCCCTTCTTCCTCGGGCAGCGGCGCGATCACGCAGGCGTTGTAGGCGGGCGCGAAGCCGGCCACGAACGGGAACTGGCGCGCACCGGGGCAACCGGCATCGGTCGCATTCGAACCTGCTACCCACTGCCAGTCCAGGCCCTTGCCGGAAACCTTCAGCGGCGCGCTGGGCAGGCGCGAGAAAATGCCCGACCACACCCGCATCGCGCCGGTGGCGCCGTACAGGCCGGTCTGTTCGTTCTGGTCGTTGCCCATCCACACCACCGCAAGGTGGTCGCCGGTGTAGCCCGCATACCAGCTGTCGCGTCCGTCGTTGCTGGTGCCGGTCTTGCCTGCCGATTGCAGGCGGCCCAGTCCGTCGCCGAGCAACTGTCGCCCGGTGCCGTTGCTGACCACCTGCTGCAGGGCGATGCTGATCAGGTGCGCAGCGATGGAATCGCCTTCCTGCGCCGGCGTCGGCGTCTTGTCGTAGCGCTTGAGCAGCTTGCCCTTGGGATCGAGCACGCCGCGCACCGCATGCAGCGGCTGGATTTCTCCGCCCGAGGCGAGGAACTGGTACAGCTGCGCCATCGCGTATGGGCTCTGGTCGGTGGCGCCGAGGATCAGGGCGGGATTGGTCTCGGCCTTGATCCCGGCCAGTACGCGCATCAGTTCCGACAGGCGTTGCGGATCCACCTTCATGCCGATGCGCACGGTGGCCTGGTTGTAGGAATGCGCCAGCGCATCGACCAGGCGTACCGAGCCATGGCTGCGGCGGTCGGAATTGGTCGGCGTCCAGCGTTTGTTCTTGCCCAGTTGCACGGTCACCGGGGAATCGTCGACGTAGCTGGCGAGCGAATACTTGTCCGGCTGTGCCAGGGCGAGCAGATACACGAAGGGTTTGAGCAGCGAGCCGACCGGACGCTGCGCTTCCACCGCGCGGTTGAAACCGGGCTGCGAAACGTTGCGGCTGCCGACCACGGCCAGCACGTCGCCGTCGTGCACGTCGGTCAGCACCAGGCCGGCCTGCAGCGGCGGGCGCTTCTTGTTCTCCACCGACTTCAGCGTGCGCGCGACCGCGCCTTCGGCATAGGCCTGCGCGGAGGGCGACATGCCGGTGAGCACGCTCAGGCCGGCGCCCTGCAGCGCGCTTTCCGGGTAATCGCGGGCCAGCTGGCGGCGCACGAGATCGACATAGGCGGGGAAGCGATTGGCGGCGGCCATGCCCGCGGTCTTGGTCACGCCCAGCGGCGCGGCCTTGGCGCGCTTCCACTCGGCGTCGTTGATCAGGTCGGTTTCATGCAGCTTGTCCAGCGCGAGGTTGCGGCGCGCCAATGCACGTTCCGGATTGCGCCGCGGGTCGTAGTGCGAGGGACCCTTGACGATGCCGATCAGCAGCGCGATCTGCTCGGTGGTGAGCGAATCGAGTTCGCGCCCGAACCAGAATTCCGACGCCGCCGACATGCCATGGATGGCCTGGCTGCCGCGCTGGCCCATGTACACCTGGTTCATGTAGGCCTCGAGGATGGTGCGCTTGTCGTAGCGCGCCTCCAGTATCAGGGCGAACAGGATCTCGTTGAACTTGCGCGTGGGGGTGACTTCCTTGCCGATGCCGAGCAGGCCGCTGCGTGCGAGCTGCTGGGTCAGGGTGCTGGCGCCCTGCCGGGTTTCACCGCCGGAGCGCACCGCGACCCAGACCGCGCGGGCGATGCCGCCCAGGTCGATGCCATGGTGGGTGCTGAAATCGCGGTCTTCCACCGCCTGCAGGCCGGTGACCAGCAGGTCGGGCACTTCCTCCAGGCGCACCAGCCGGCGCTCTTCCTGCTTCTGCCCGTACAACGTGGCGATGCGCGCCGGATCCAGCCGCGCCGTCTTGAGGTTCTGCTTGCGGGCGACATCACGCACGGCGGACACGCGCCCGCCCGACAGCGACACCTGCAGCTTGCGCGGCGGGACCTTGCCATCGACATCGATGAAACCGCGGCTGGAGATGGTGAAGCGTCCGCCCTCGCGCGCGTAGGTGCCGGCCTTGTCGCCGGCGCCATCGTCGCGGTAGGACGCGGCGTCCAGTTCGGTCTTCAGGGTCCGCGCATCCATCGCCAGGCCGGGCGCGAGCTGCAACGGCCGCGCGTAGACCCGGGTGGGGATCTGCCACTGCAACTCGCCGAAGCGCTGGCTGACCTGGTGGTTCAGGTACAGCATGTACGGGATCAGGAAACCCAGCCCCAGCCCTGCTGCCGCCAATGTCCAGGTGATCAGTCGCTGGCGCCAGACCGGCGCGGCATCGTGATCTTCGTAGTCGTCGTCTTGGTCGTCGTAGTCGTAGCGCGGCACGGGGATGCGACAATATGGGTTCCGCCGAGTCTAGCGCAGCGCACCTCGCTGCAACCGGCCCGGGCCGCCTTTCGCTCAGCTGGAGTTGCAACGGAATGTCGATTTCCCCGGCCGATATGCGCTTCCAATGGCAACGCGCGCTGGGCCTGATCCGTCGCGGCATCACCAGCCTGCGCGCACGCGGCTGGCGCGCGACCTGGCAGCGGGTGAAGCGCCAGTTCCAGCGGGTGCCACAGGCGCAGCGCGCTGAACTTTATTTCCCGGCCGAGGCGCCGTTCGCCCCCTTTTCCGTCCCCGACAGCGCCGCGCCGCGCGCCAGCCTCGTCATTCCGGTCTACAACCAGGCCGCGCATACGCTGGCCTGCCTGCGCGCGCTGGCCGAGCATCCACCGGCGGCGGCCTGCGAGATCCTGGTCATCGACGATGGCTCCAGCGACCTAACCGGCGAATGGATGGCGCAGGTCAGCGGACTGCACTACCACCGCCGCGCGCAGAACGGCGGCTTCATCGCCGCCTGCAACGATGGCGCTGCGCGCGCGCGCGGCGAAGTGCTGGTGTTCCTCAACAACGACACGGTGCCGCAACCCGGCTGGCTGGATGCCTTGCTCGACACGTTCCGGACCCATCCCGATGCCGGGCTGGTGGGCGCGCAACTGCTGTATCCGGACGGCCGCCTGCAGGAAGCCGGCGGCGTGGTCCGCGACGATGGCCGCGCCGACAACATCGGCCGGTTCCAGTCGCCGATGCATCCGGCGTTCTCCTACCTGCGGCAGGTGGACTACTGTTCGGGTGCGGCGATCGCGGTGCCTGCGGAGCTGTTCGCCAAGGTCGGTGGCTTCGACAGCCACTTTTCGCCCGCCTATTACGAAGACGCCGACCTGGGCTTGAGGTTGCGCGCGCTGGGACGCGACGTGTTGTACCAGCCGGGATCGACGGTGGTGCACCTGGAAGGAGCGACCGCCGGCACCGATCCCAACGCCGGCATCAAGGCCTACCAGGTCCGCAACCGCGACAAATTCGAAGCGCGCTGGCGCGATACGCTGGTCCGGCATCCCTGCCACGAGACGCCGATCGTGGAGCTGACCCGCCAGCACTACCGGCGGCAGATCCTGGTCATCGATGCCCAGACCCCGCGACCGGACCATGACGCCGGTTCGCTGCGCATGTTCAACCTGATGCGGATGCTGCGCCAGGAAGGCGCGCACGTGGTGTTCCTGCCGGCCAATGGCCAGCACGACGGCGACTACACCCGATCGCTGCAGCAGATGGGCGTCGAAGCCTGGCATGCGCCTTTCACCGGACGCGCACCCGCATGGATGCGCGACCACGGACCGCGTTTCGACGTGGTCCTGCTGTCCCGCCATTACGTGGCCAGCGAGTACCTCGCGCTGGTCAAGCGTCATGCGCCGCAGGCCCGGATCGTCTTCGACAGCGTCGACCTGCACTACCTGCGCGAGACGCGCGGCGCGGAGATCGCCGACGATGACGCCTTGCGGGCCAATGCCAGGCGCACCCGCAAGCTGGAATTGCAGGTCATCGCCGACACCGACACGACCCTGGTGGTGAGCGGGCTGGAACGCGAACTGCTGGCCACGGACGCGCCCGATGCCCGGGTCGAACTGCTGTCCACCCTGCACGAGGTATCCGGCGGGGGCGGACCTTTTGCCCAACGCCAGGACCTGGTCTTCGTGGGCGGCTTCCGCCATCCGCCGAACGTGGACGCGGCCTGCTGGTTCGTGGAGCAGGTGCTGCCGCTGATCCGCACGCGCCTGCCCGGAGTCGTGTTCCATTGCATCGGCAGCAATCCGCCCGCATCGGTCCAGGCGCTGGCGCAACACGAAGGCGTGGTCGTGCATGGCCATGTCCCCGACCTGGTCCCGGCCATGGAGGGGATGCGTATCGCGGTGGCGCCGTTGCGCTACGGCGCCGGGGTCAAGGGCAAGATCAACCTGAGCATGGCCCATGGCCAGCCGGTGGTGGCGACTTCCTGCGCGACCGAGGGCATGCACCTGCGCGATGGTTTCGACGTGCTGGTGGCCGATGAAGCGCAGGCCTTCGCCGAAGCGGTCGTACGCCTGTACGCGGACGAGGACTTGTGGAACCAGCTATCCCGCCACGGACGGGACAACGTCGTCCGGCATTTCTCGATGGACGCCGCGCGCGAGGTCGTGCGCAAGGTCTTCTTTTAGGCCCTAGTTTCCGCTGCTCTGCGCGGTGCGTACGCGGAGGGCGAATTCCGCCAACCCCGGCGCCGCCGCATCCAGCTGCTGCGCTTCGAGCAGGGCCTGCGCCGCGAAATCGACTTCACCCGCACCCAGGCGTTCATCGCCCACCGCGATCCATTTCGAAGCCAGACGCCTGCGGGCGTCGTTCAACCTTGCGTCGCGCGGCTCTATCGTCTGCCAGGCGTCATAGCAGGCGCGTGCGCGGCGCACGCGATTGCCGCGCAGTTCGTCCTCGAAGCAGGCCTTCGTCGCGGGCAGGAAACGCGCGGCGGCGCGCCTGACCGCGGCATCCTCCGGGGCCAGCGCCTGGGCGGCACGCAGTTTGTCGTAGGCGCTTTCGCCCGGCGGGGTGAGCCAGTCGGCGCGTGCTTCGGCCTGCGCCATCGCGGCCAGCAAGGCCTGCACGCGTCGTGTCCGTTCCCGCGCCGGAAGCGGCGAGCCCAGCCGCGATTGCGACTGCCGGGCGCGAACCAGGGATTGCTCGGCTTCCTTCACCACCATGGCGCGTGGCGCCAGGTCGCGGGCCTGGCGCAGGGAGGCCTCGGCATTCGCGAAATCGAAATCGGAGGCCTGTCGCGCCGCTTGCTGGGCATAGGCCATGGCCACCCGTTCGATGCCCTGCTCCGCCGCCGCATCCCCGGCGGACGCAGCCAGCACGAGGCGATAACCCGTCAATGCCTCCTCCAGGCGCTTGCGCCGCAAGTCCGCATCCGCGCGCAGGCGGCGCTGTTCGACGGCGCGCGCGAGCTGCGCCTGGGCCTCGGGCAGGTCCACGTGGCCGGCATCGTATTCACGCGCCTGCGCGACCAAGGCCGCACCGCGCGCGAGGTCGCCACGCGCGAGCGCCTGCCGCGCCTGCTGCAGCGATTCCGATAGCGCATCCTCGCGGCCTTCCAGGGCAACGGTGTGGTTGGGCTGCAGCGCCAGCACCCGCTGGTAAAGCGGCAGTGCGGTTTCGAGCTTGCCGGCGGCCTGCGCCGCCTTGGCTTCACGCACCAGTGCATCCACGCCGGCATGGGCGGATTCGCGTCGGCGCAATTCATCGGCAACCGCATCGGCGTCCGCACGCGGCACCTGCAGCTCGCGCGCGAGCGAGAGCGACGCGCGCGCTTCCTCGAACCGGTTCGCCCTGAGGTGCCCGCGCGCCTGCACCAGGGCCGCTTTCGCTACCCGCGTCAACCCGGCACGGGCCTCGCTGCGATCGGAATCCAGCGCCTGCGCCGCCTCGAAGCGCTGGCGTGCGCCACTGCCGTCGGCAGCGCTCAGGCGTCCTTGACCCAAGGCGGTCTCCGCTTCGTCCAGCAATCGCTGCACTCGCGAGTCGGGCCACATCAGGGTGGTCAGGGGCTTGCGGAACGACACCACAGCGACGACCAGGACCAGCAGGGCGAGGGCCACCCAGCGCCAATGACCACGATCGCGCCACGGGGGCGTCCGCAAGGGCGCTGACGGGCGGCGGAACTCGATTTCTTCGAGCCAGTCGGCCTTCGGTTCCTTCCTGTCGCCGGGCTGTTTATGGGGATCGCGCGTCACCGCGTCAGGATAACCATTCAGCCTGAACGTCGCGCTTCCTCGACCCCGGGCAATGCATCCAGCTTGCCCAGCAGGGTCGACAATTGTCCGTAGTCGGACACCTTCAGGCGCAGGCGCAGGTGCGCGCGGCCGCTGTCGCGGACGTTGTCGCTCTGGATGTCGATCACGTTCGCATCCTCCTGCGCGATCAGGGTGGTGATGTCCTTGAGCAGGCCCTTGCGGTCAAAGGCTTCGATCTGCACGTCCACTTCGTAACCGCCGCCGACCACGCCCCACTCCACCGGCAATACCCGTTGCGGGCTGGCCGCGGCCAGGCGCAGCAACGAGGCGCAGTCGGCGCGATGCACGGAGACCCCGCGCCCGCGGGTGAGGTAGCCGCTGATCGGTTCCCCGGGAACCGGCTGGCAGCAGCGCGCGAGCTGGACCAGCAGGTTGCCGACGCCCTGCACGGTGAACTTCGATTTCGATGGGGCCGGCGTGCGCTTCGGTAGCCGGCGCAAAAGCGGAATCGGCGTGGGTGGTTCGGCGGCGGCGCGCTGTTCCTCGTGCAGGGCGCGGCCGATCTGGCTGGGGCCTACATCGCCCAGCGCGACCTGGATGTACAGGTCATCGACGCTTTCGGCATGGAATTTCCTCGCCATCGGCGCGAGATCGGCGTGGTGCAGGCCGAGGCGCTTGAGTTCGCGCTCCAGCACCTCGCGGCCGGCCTGCACGTTGCGCCCACGGTCGAGCTTGTGGAACCAGGCGCGGACCTTGTCGCGCGAACGGCCGCTGGCGAGGAAGCCGTTGGCCGGCAGCAGCCAGTCGCGGCGCGGCTCGCCGGTCTTGGCGGTCATGATCTCGACCCGGTCGCCGCTGCGCAGCGCGTGGTTCAGCGGCACGATGCGGCCATTGACCTTGGCCCCGCGGGTGCGATGCCCGACCATGGTGTGCACGTGGTAGGCGAAGTCGAGCACGGTCCCGCCACGCGGCAGGTCGATCACTTCGCCCTTTGGCGTCAGCGTGTAGATGCGTTCTTCGGCGAGTTCCGCGTCCAGTTCGCCGGCCAGCCCCTCGCTTTCGCCTTCCCCCGGGGGTTCCAGCAGGCGCCGCATCCACGCGATCTTGCGGTCGAAGGCCTTGTTGCCGCCCTTGCCCTCGGTGCTCTTTCCTTCCCGGCCCTTGCCTTCCTTGTAACGCCAGTGGGCGGCCACGCCGAGCTCGGCCTGGGCGTGCATCTCGTGGGTGCGGATCTGCACTTCAAGCGTGCGCCCCTCCGGTCCGATCACCGCGGTGTGCAACGATCTATAGTCATTGGCCTTGGGGCGGGCGATGTAGTCATCGAATTCGCTCGGCACCGGCAGCCACAGCGCATGGACCACGCCGAGCGCGGCGTAGCAGGCGGCCACGTCGTCGACGGCCACGCGCACCGCGCGCAGATCGTAGAGTTCCTCCATCGATACCTGCTTCTTCTGCATCTTCCGCCAGATGCTGTAGATGTGCTTCGGGCGGCCGCTGATCTCGGCGGCGATGCCGTGTTCGCCGAGCGCGGCGCGCAACGTGGTCTTCACCGCTTCGATGTAGCGCTCGCGGCCCGTGCGCTTTTCGTCCAGCTGTTTGGCGATCTGGCGGTAGGTCTCCGGCTCGAGGAAACGGAACGCCAGGTCCTCCAGTTCCCACTTCAACTGCCAGATGCCCAGGCGGTTGGCCAGCGGCGCGTGGATGTCGCGGGTCAGCTGCGCCAGCAGGCGCCGTTCCGCGGCCGGTAACTTGGCGGCCACGCGCATGCGCGCCAGCTGCCGCGCCAGCAGGATCGGCACCACGCGCAGGTCGTGGACGATGGAAAGCAGCAGCCGGCGCAGGCCTTCGCTGTTGCCGGTCGCCGCGCGCTCGGCATGCAGGGCCCACACCTGCGCGGCCGCGTTCTGGCCGTCGAGCAGCCCGGCGATGCCGGACTGCTTGTCGAGCTGCGCCTTCAACACCGGCTGCAGCCCCGGAACGCCGAACAGCAGGGCCGCGGCGATGACCTCGCCTTCGGCCGACAACCCCGCCAAAGCCTCCAGGGTGTCGATCAGCACCGGCCATGCGTCCGGCATGCCTGCATCGATGCCCGGCGCCTGCGCGGCTTCGGCCATGGCCGTGCGCAACGCCGGCTGCAGCGCGTCGGCTGAACGGGAGTGCAGCCAGGTTTCCAGGGAGGCGATGGCCAAGGCAGTGGTGACAGCGGTTCGCGGGAAGAGTGACTACACTAGCGGCCTCGCGCCCGGAGGAACACCCATGATTTCACTACGCATCCCGCTCGCCATCCTGATGCTCGCCCTTGCGCCGATGGCGTGGGCCCAGCAGTCCGCCCCGTTGGGTGGCGATGTCGAGCAGTTGATGAGCGCCGACGAATTCAAGGCCGCCGGCCTGGACAAGCTCAGTGCGCAGGAGCTGGCAGCGCTCAATGCCTGGCTGCAGCGCAAGGTCGGCCAGGAAACCGCGAAAGCGGTGGAAGTGGCGAAAGAAGAAGGCCGCAAGGAAGTGGCGGAGAAGAACCGGGGCTTCTTCGATTTCGGTTCGACCGAAGCGATCGAAAGCAATATCGTCGGCGAATTCAAAGGCTTCGCCAACGGCCGCAAGTACACCCTGCAGAACGGACAGGTCTGGGAACAGGTCGAACCCGCCTCGCTGGAGGGCGTACGCCGGACCGACCCCAAGGTCACGATCAAGCCCGGTCTGTTCAACAACTGGTTCATGAGGATAGACGGCTACAACACCGCGGCCAAAGTACGCCGCATCAAATAGCCGCCTAGGCGGATTGCCCGCGCAGCGATGAAAGTCGCTGCGCCAGTTTCTTGGGCGAAATCCCCGCGCGCGCCCCCAGTTCCTGGGCGAACAGCGAGACCCGCAGCTCTTCCAGGTCCCAGCGCAGCGCCTGCCATTCCGGCCGCGCCGAGTGCCCGCTGGCGGCCGCGGCCTCCAGCGCATCCACGAAAGGTTTCAGCTCCAGCATGCGCGCCTGGTCCCGGACCGGATCGCGCTTGGCCCGTTCGGCCCGCAACACCATCGCCTTCAGGTAACGCGGCAGTTGCGCCAGCGCATCGGCAGGCGTCTCGCGCAGGAAGCCGGGACGCACCAGTGCCTGCAGCTGCGCGCGCAGATCGTCCAGGTTTCCGCGCGCCCATCCCATCAACGGCGATTCCAGTTGCGGTTTCACCTCCGCCACGCCGGCCAGGATGGTTTCCGCCAGCTGCAAGCGCTGCATCGCTTCGCCGAACAGCTGCCTGCCGGCGTCGTCGCGACGGCGCTCGAACGCCGCGCGCTCGCGGATGCCGCCCAGTCCATCGGCAAGCAATGCGTTCATCGCCGCATCGACCAGGTCGCCGCGCAGGCGTTCCTGCGACTCGATCGC
>JAKFDG010000035.1:0-3952 GCA_036677285.1 Pseudoxanthomonas sp. | reverse complement strand
CCGGATCGCGATTCACGTCCAGCAGCAGGCGCGATTGCGTGGTGTGCAGCAACGGCGCGTCCAGCAGTTCTGCCAGGCGCTCGGAAACGCCGAGTGCGCCGATGTCCCAGGCGATGTGGCGCTGCAGTTCGGCGGCAGGCAGGCCAAGATTCGCGTATTCGTCGGGGATGTGGTGGCTGGCATGGTCGCAGGTGATCACCAGCGCGCTGCGTCCGTCGCGGTTCTGCACCGCAACCGCGCCGCCTGCCTCGTCTGGTGCACGCCTCGCCGCCATCGCCATGGGTCGCCTGCCATGTAATGAAAAGTACAAAACGAGAAGGGATTGCCTTTCCTGAAGAAAGTCTAACAATGGCGGGCAATTGTCAAGCCGGGCGGGAAAGGCATGCGGACGGTCATGGAAAGATTGCGCGACGGCCTGGCCGGGTTCCCCGCCACCGAGCGCCGGGTGGCGCACCGGATCCTGGCGGATTACCCCATCGCCGGCCTGCAGAGCGCCAGCGACCTGGCGCGCGAAGTCGGCGTCAGCGCACCCACGGTGCTGCGCCTGGTCGCGCGCATGGGGTTTGCCTCATACCCGGATTTCCAGCGGGTGATGCGTGGGGAACTCACCGCCCAGCTCAGTTCGCCGCTCAACAAGCCGCAGGCCGCCGCGGTTCGCGGCAAGGGCGACCCCGCTCCGCGCCTGCACCAGTTCGTCAGCGTGCTGGAAGGCAACCTGCATGAAACCTTCAGCCACCTGCCGGCGACCGAATTCGACCAGGTCGTGCGCCTGCTGGCCGATCGCCGCAACCGCCTGCACCTGATCGGCGGCCGCTTCACCGATGCGCTGGCGCGTTACCTGTCCGTGCAGCTGCGCATCCTGCGCCCCGGCGTGAACCACCTCGAGGACCAGGAAGACAACTGGTACGACCAGGTACTGGACATGGGCAAGCGCGACGTCCTGGTGGTGTTCGACATCCGCCGCTACCAGCCCAGCCTGCTGCGCCTGGCCGAAGCCGCCAGCATGCGCCAGGCCAAACTGGTGCTGGTCACCGACCAGTGGTTGTCGCCGATCTCGCGCCTGGCCACGCATGTGCTGCCGGCGCGGGTGGCGATGCCGTCGGTGTGGGATTCCAGCGTGGCCTTGCTGGCGATAGCGGAAGCCCTGCTGGCGGAAACCACGCGGCAGGAATGGGAATACGGGCAGAAGCGCATGCGCGAACTGGAGGCGGTGCGCGGGATCGCCCCCGGATTCCCGGGCGCGCTGCCGACCGCGGATGTCGAGGCCGCCGCGAAACCGAAGAAAGCACGCAGACGCTAAACTGCGCGCATGGATATCTGCACACTGCATCGTGGCACCGCGCCGCTGCTGATCAGCCTGCCGCACGATGGCACCGCCGTTCCCGACGATATCGCTGCCCGGCTGGCCGATTCGGCGCGACGGGTCCCCGACACCGACTGGCATGTCGCGCAGCTCTACGAGTTTGCCAGGGACATGGGCGCGTCTATCCTCGTGCCGATGCATTCGCGTTACGTGGTCGATCTCAACCGGCCCGAAGACGATGTGTCGCTGTATCCGGGGCAGAACACCACCGGGTTGTGCCCGATCGTGCAGTTCAGCGGCGAACCGGTGTATCTCGAGGGACAGCAGCCGTTGCCGGAGGAAATCCACGCACGCGTCGATCGTTATTGGCGGCCGTATCACGAAGCGCTTTCGGAAGAACTCGCACGCCTGCGCCAGGAACACGGCCGCGCGGTGTTGTGGGAAGGACATTCCATCCGCAGCGTGGTGCCATTCCTGTTCGAGGGACGCCTGTCGGATTTCAATCTGGGTACCGCCGGCGGTGCCAGCTGCTCGCCCGGCCTGCAGCAGCGCCTGCTGGAGGTGCTGGCCTCGCAGGCCGCCTACAGTTTCGTCGCCAATGGCCGTTTCAAGGGCGGCTACATCACCCGGCATTACGCTGACCCGGCCAACCAGGTAGATGCGGTGCAGCTGGAGCTGGCCCAGCTCAACTACATGGATGAAGAGAGTTTCGAATATCTGCCTGAGCGGGCTGCGAAAACCCAGCAACTGATTCGCAGGCTGCTGGAGTGCGTGCTGCGTCATTGACGTAGCCCGGAGTGAAAGGCGTAGGCGGTTCCCAGCGGCGCAGTCGGAATGCCCTGGCTACGTCACTACGGCGCCGGCTTGACCGCTTCCAGTTCCCATAGGAAGTAGGCGTGACGCCCGGATGCGGACTTTCCGCGCAACCAGCGCGACAGCGAACGGAATCCATGCGCCACCTGCTTCGCCAGCGAAGGTGGCTTGCGGTTCTCGGGAGAACCGGCGATCGCGCTGTAGTGGTCGGCGATCTGCACCCATTCCGCGCGCAGCACCTTGAACTTTCCGTCGAAGCCATACATTCGCGCCATAGGCCTCTCCCCGCAGAAATACAGGTGGGTCTTGTCGGTGATGATGTTGACGTGGGTGGGGTCGGTGAAGGCTTCGGGATGGGGGTAGGCAGGCGTCAGCGCATAGAAACGACCGCCGGGGGCCAGCACCCGCCAAACCTCGTCCATCAACCGGATGAAAGGGAACGCGGTATCCGCGCCATCGGCCGTGGCCAGCAGGCGCGGCACATGCTCGATGAAATCGAAGGCCGACACCGATCCGAAGCCATCGTCTTCGTAAGGGATCGGCTGCAGCACGAGGTTGGCGACGCGGTACTCGAACTCCTCCTTGACCGCGAGCGGACGGATGTCGACACCCGCCAAAGACCCGCGCGCGTAGGGGTTGCGCGGGAATTTCCCGCAGCCGAGGTCGAGATGCCGATCAGGGAGGGTCATGGGTCAAGTATGCCAACTAGACTTCCAGCGAAGCCAGGTCGCCCTTCGTCTCCAGCCATGTCTTCCGGTCGGAAGCGCGCTTCTTGGCCAGCAGCATGTCCATCAACGATCGCGTGCCGGCGTCGTCGTCGTTGGTCAGCTGCACGAGGCGGCGGGTGTCGGGATGGATGGTGGATTCGCGCAACTGCGAGGGGTTCATCTCGCCCAGGCCCTTGAAGCGGGTGACGTTGACCGCGCCCTTGAGTTTCTCGCGCTCGATCTTCTCCAGCAGCAGGCGCTTCTCTTCCTCGTCCAGCGCGTAGAACACCTGCTTGCCCACGTCCACGCGGAACAGCGGCGGCATCGCCACGAAGATGTTGCCGGCCTGCACCAGCGCCGGGAAATGCTTGAGGAACAGCGCGGTCAGCAGCGTGGCGATGTGCAGGCCATCGGAGTCGGCATCGGCCAAGATCACCACCTTGCCGTAGCGCAATCCGCTGATATCGTCCTTGCCGGGATCGCAGCCGATGGCCACGGCCAGATCGTGCACTTCGTTGGAAGCCAGTACGCCACCGGACGCAACTTCCCAAGTGTTCAATATCTTGCCGCGCAACGGCAGGATCGCCTGGAAATCCTTGTCGCGCGCCTGCTTGGCGGAACCGCCGGCCGAATCGCCTTCGACCAGGAACAGCTCGGTGCGCGACAGGTCCTGCGAGATGCAGTCGGCCAGCTTGCCGGGCAGGGCGGGGCCTTGGGTGACCTTCTTGCGGACGATCTGCTTCTCGGTCTTCAGGCGCGCGCTGGCACGCTCGATCGCCAGCTGCGCGATGCGCTCGCCGAAGTCGGTGTGCTGGTTCAGCCACAATGAAAACGCATCGTGGGCCGCGCCTTCGATGAAGCCCGCCGCCTGGCGCGAACTGAGGCGTTCCTTGGTCTGGCCGCTGAATTGCGGGTCGGTCATCTTCACCGACAGCACGAATGCGACCCGGTCCCACACGTCCTCCGGTGCCAGCTTGATGCCGCGCGGCAGCAGGTTGCGGAAATCGCAGAATTCGCGCAGCGCATCGGTCAGGCCACTTCGCAGTCCGTTGACGTGAGTGCCGTGCTGGGCGGTGGGGATCAGGTTGACGTAGCTTTCCTGGACCAGTTCGCCGTCGGGGATCCAGGC